>DATKJN010000894.1:0-4339 GCA_035543655.1 Burkholderiaceae bacterium
ATCACCCGCATCCTCGTCACGCACACGCACAAGGACCACTCCCCGGCAGCGCAAGCCGTGAAGGCAGCCACGCACGCGCCGCTGTTCGGCCGCGTTGCCAACTTTCCGGAGTGGCAAGACAGCGCGTTCAAGCCCGATACCATCTTGAAGCATGGCGAGTGCATCGAGCTCGGCGCCGACACCACGCTGCGCGTCATCCACACGCCGGGTCACGCGTCGAACCACCTGTGTTACCTGCTCGAGCAGGAGAAGCTGCTGTTCACCGGGGACCACCTGATGCAGGGCTCCACCGTGGTGATCAATCCGCCCGACGGCGACATGCTGGCCTACCTGCAATCGCTGCGCTTGCTGCTCGACGAGGACCTGGAGTGGCTCGCACCAGGCCATGGCTTCCTGATCGATCGGCCCCACGAGGTGGTGCACAAGACGGTCGCGCACCGCCTGCAGCGCGAGGCCAAGGTGGTGGCGGCCATTGAACAGATCGGGCGCGGGGACATCGACGCGCTGCTGCCGGTCGTGTACGCCGACGTCTCGCCGCGTTTGCACGCCGTTGCGGCGCGTTCGTTGCGCGCGCATTTGTTGAAGTTGCGCGCCGACGGCCGCGCCAGCGAAGCCGAGGGCGTGTGGTCCTTGAGCGGCCGCTAGCGCGCGGGACGAAACTTTGCAATCGTCACAGGTTCACTGGAGGACGCATGTCTGCACGTCCCGACACCAAGACGCAGGTCGCCAACGAGCGACAGGCCTACTACGACGCGATTCGCACGCTGCACTTGAGTCCACTGTGGGAACAGTTGCATGCGCTGGTGCCGCAACAACCGAACACGCCGTGCGAGGCCGCCCACTGGCCATATGCGACGCTGCGTCCGCATCTGATGCGCTCGGGCGAGATCATCAGCGCGGCCGAAGCCGTGCGACGCGTGCTGGTGCTCGAGAACCCGGGCCTGCCGGGACTGGCCAGCATCACGCAGTCGCTGTACGCCGGGCTGCAGCTGATCTTGCCCGCAGAGATCGCGCCGGCCCATCGCCACACGCAGTCCGCCCTGCGCTTCGTCGTCGAAGGCAGTGGCGCCTACACCGCGGTGAACGGCGAGCGCACGACCATGCAGCCGGGCGATTTCATCATCACGCCGGCGTGGACGTGGCACGACCATGGCAGCGACGCGGGCGGACCGGTGGTCTGGCTCGACGGTCTCGACATTCCGCTGGTGCGCTTCTTTGACACCGGCTTCGCCGAGAACGCCAGCACCGACTCGCAATCGATCACGCGGCCCGAGGGCCACACCCTGGCACGCTATGGCGCCAACATGGCGCCGTTGCGCGAGCCGTCGCCGCATGGCGCGACGTCGCCGATCTTCAGCTACCCGTATGTGCGCTCGCGCGACGCGTTGCAGCGCCTGCAGCGCGACGGCGTGATGGATGCGTGGGACGGCGTGAAGCTGGCCTACATCAATCCCGCGACCGGAGGCGCGCCGACTCCCACGATGGCTGCGTTCCTGCAGCTGCTGCCGAAGGGATTCGAGGGCAAGCCGTACCGGCAGACCGATGGCGCAGTGTTCAGCGTGGTCGAAGGGCACGGCGTGGCGGTCGTCGGCGAAGGCGCCACGCAACGGCGCTTCCCGTTCGCGCCGCGCGACCACTTCGTGGTGCCGTCATGGCAGCGCCTGCAATTGCAGGCGAGCGACGAGTGCGTGCTGTTCAGCTTCTCGGACCGGCCGGTGCAGCAGGCCACCGCGTTGTGGCGCGAACAGCGCCTGGAAGCTTGAGCACCATCCTCAGGTGCCGCCAGCCAGCAGCGATGCGTTGCCGCCGGCCGCCGCCGTGTTGACCGTCAGCGTCTGCTCGGCGCAGAAGCGGTACAGGTAGTGCGGTCCACCCGCCTTCGGGCCGGTGCCCGACAGGCCTTCGCCGCCGAACGGCTGCACGCCGACCACCGCGCCGATCATGTTGCGGTTGACGTACACATTGCCGATCGCGGCGCGGTCGGCGATGCGCATCGCACGGCTGTCGATGCGCGTCTGCACGCCGAGCGTGAGGCCATAGTTGAGCGCGTTGATTTGGTCGACCAAGGAATCCACGTCACCGCTGTAACGCACCACATGCAGAACCGGGCCGAACACTTCCTCGCGAAGTGTCTCGATGGCATCGATCTCGAATGCGACCGGCGCGATGTGCGTGGCGGAAAGGCCTGAATCGAGCGGGCTGCGCGCGAGCAACTCGGCTTCACTCTCGAGCCGCTGCACATGGCGCGTGAGGTTGGCATGGGCCTCGCCGTCGATCACCGGGCCGACGTCGGTGGCGATCTCGTGCGGCGCGGCCAGGCGCAGTTCCTGCATGGCACCGGTGAGCATCTCGATCAGCGGCGTGGCGATGCTCTCGTGCACGCACAGCAGGCGCAGTGCCGAACAGCGCTGACCCGCCGAGCGAAACGCGCTCTGCACCACCGCATCGACCACCTGCTCGGGCAGCGCAGTGGAGTCGACCACCATCGCATTCAAGCCGCCGGTCTCGGCGATCAGCGGCACGATCGGTCCGTCACTCGCCGCCAGTGCGCGCTGGATGTGCTTGGCCACCTGCGTCGAGCCGGTGAAGCACACCCCCGCGCAGTGCGGGTGCGCCACCAACTTCGCACCCACCACCTCGCCGGCGCCGTGCAGCAGTTGCAGCGTGTCGCGTGGCACGCCGGCCTCATGTAGCAGCTCGACAAATGCCTGCGCCACGCCGGGAGTCTGTTCAGCAGGTTTGGCAGCGACCGCATTGCCGGCCACCAGCGCCGCGACCACCTGCCCAGCGAAGATCGCCAGCGGAAAGTTCCACGGCGAAATGCAAACGAACACGCCGCGGCCATGCAGGCGCAGTTCATTGCGCTCGCCCGTGGGGCCCGGCAACACCATCGGTGCCAGCCGCGTGCGGGCCTCCAGCGCGTAGTAGCGGCAAAAGTCGATCGCCTCGCGCACTTCGGACACACAATCACCCCAGGTCTTGCGGCCCTCTGCAACCAGCAGCGCGCAGAACTGCGGCAGCCGCGCCTCGAGCCGCTCGGCCGCGAGTTCGAGGATATGGGCACGCTCGTGGACCGGCCGCGCGTTCCAAGCGGGGAACGCCGAGCGCAGCCGCTGCATCGACGCCTCCACCATGGTGGCGTCGGCTTCGCGCACCGACGGCACCGCCACCTGGGCGAACGCGGTGAGCAGCGGCTCACGCTGATCGATGCACGTGAGGTCCACGCCGTGTGGGTTGATGCGCCCAGGACCATACAGGTTGCGCGGCAACGGCTGGCCCGGGCCCGGCACGCGCTGCAGCGGCGAGGCGAGCAGGTCGACGACCGGCACGCTTGCATCGGACAAGCGATGCACGAACGACGAGTTGGCCCCGTTCTCGAGCAGGCGGCGCACGAGGTAAGCGAGCAGGTCGCGGTGTTCGCCCACCGGGGCATATACACGCAGTTTCAGCTCGGGCAACGCCGACATGACTTCGCGGTACACACCTTCGCCCATGCCGTGCAGGCGCTGCATCTCGAACGCTGCGTCTTGCGTGCGCGCCATCTGCACGATGGCCGCGATGGTGCCGGCGTTGTGGGTGGCGAACTGCGGCAGGATCACATCGTGGTGCGCCAGCAGCGCGCGCGCGCCGGCCAGGTAGGCGATGTCGGTGTGCTGCTTGTGCGTGAACACCGGATAGCCGTCGAAGCCGCCTTCCTGGGCACGTTTGATTTCGCCATCCCAGTAAGCGCCCTTGACCAGCCGCACCATGAAGCGCAGGCGCCGCGCGCGCGCGATGCGGGCCACCTCGTCGATGACCTCGATCACGCGCGTCTGATAGGCCTGCACGGCAAGGCCGAAGCCGGTCCAGTTCGGCGCCTGCTGTTGCACGTGCGCGGCCAGCGAATCGAACACATCGAGTGACAGCTCGAGACGATCACTCTCCTCGGCATCGATCGTGAGATTGATATTGGCCGCCGCCGCGAGCTCGAGCAGCGGAACCAGCCGCGGCACCAGCTCCTGCATCACACGCTCTCGTTGCGCATCCTCGTAGCGGGGGTGCAGCGCCGAGAGCTTGATCGATATGCCGTCGCGCTGCGCCGGCGTGGCGTCGCTGCCTTGCGCGCTCTGTGCGGCAATCGTGCGGATCGCGCCGTCGTAGGCGGCGAGGTAGCGCAGCGCGTCGCGCGCAGTGCGAGCGCCCTCACCGAGCATGTCGAACGAGAAGCGCAACGTCGGCACCTCGCGCCGCTGCTCTGCGGCTTGGTCGAGCGCCTCGCCGATGTGACGGCCCAGCACGAACTGTCGACCGAGCAACTGGATGGCACGCACGGTGGCGGCGACCACCGTGCGCGACCCCA
>DATKJN010000895.1:0-4394 GCA_035543655.1 Burkholderiaceae bacterium
CGGGCAGCCAGGATCCCAGGGAGCTGATGAGCGCGCTGCGCGAGCGCGGGTTGGCCGATGCCGGCCGCATGGCGCGTGCACGCGGCTTCGGCGACAGCACGGTCACGCTCACGCCAGTGAGCGGCTAGATCCGCTGCGAGGGCAGCACGTCGGCCGTCGTGTTCCGCGTGGCGTCGCACGATGGCACCAACGGCCGCTCGTGGAGCAGCAACCTGGTGAGCCGCCTGCCGGCCACCGGTGTGCCCACCAGCGGACTCCGCTCGACGCGCTAGACCACCGCCCTCCGGGTCGTCGCCGTTATGCTCGCGGCGATGACCCACCCGTCTTCCGCTCGCCGCAGCGTGGCCGAACAAGGCCGCCTCGATGCGGCACTGACCACGCTGTTCGAACAGCAGATCTCGTTCAATCAGCTGCTGGGCCTGAAGTTCACCGGCCACGGCACCAACGGGCCGACGTTGCGCTTCGACATGCGCCCCGAGCTGGTGGGGCACCATCTATACGGCCGCCTGCACGGCGGCGTGATCTCGGCCACGCTCGATGCGATGGGCGGCTTGGCGGTGATGTGGGCGATCGCCGAAAAGCACGCCGACGAAGCCGCCGCACAGGTGATGCACCGCTTCGCCAAGCTCGGCACCATCGACCTGCGCGTGGACTATCTGCGTCCCGGCCTGGGCAAACACTTCGTCGCCCAGGCCGAGGTCATGCGCCTGGGCGGCCGCGTCGGCACGACGCAGATGCGACTCGTCAACGACGAGGGCACCTTGATCGCCACCGGCGCAGCGGCCTACATGGTGAGCTGACGCGTCAGTTGAACGGCGAGTAGCGTCCCTCGCGCCAGGCCGCGTTCGGCGCGAAACTGATGCGCCGGCGCTCGACGATCTGTTCCGTGGGCACGCCGCTCGGCTCGTCGAATCGCCAACCGCCCGCTTGCAACCGACCCTCGACGATCTCGTAGCCCATCAGTGCGAGCACCCGGTCGCCGAGGAAGATCGGGCGTGCGTTGCCGTACCAGTCGACGCAACTCGCCTTGCACGCATCGTCGCGCACACTGCCTTCGCTCGCCTGCAGCTGACCCAACCCGGTGAACTGCAAGCCGCGGTTGCGCAGGAACAGCACCGCGGCCGCGCCCTGCCCGCCGCTGTACACGCCGTGGCGACGCCGCGCGCCGGGGCCGAGCACCGGCAGGCCGAGCATGCCGCTGTCGTCGTTCTGCGGTCGGTAGAAAAAGCCGTGCGTGCGCGTCTCGCCCTGCGCGACGCCGCTTTGCACGTGCCGCCCGGCCAGCTGCGGCTCGCGCCGCGACAGCCGCACCGCGCTGAACACCAGATCGCTGTCGCGCGCGCCGACCAGCACCGCATCGCGGCCCAGCGCTTCGATGCGCTCCACGGCATGGCCGGGCGCAAGGGCCATCGCATCGCCGTTGGACGCAAAGCGCAGTGCATAGGCCGACGGGCCGGCTTCGAGGCCGCGGCCGTGCGCGCCGCCGTACAGCAGCCAATCGCCGACGAAGCGGTTCTGCACCGCATACCCCTGCACGGCGGGCAAACGCCGGTAGTGCTCGCGCTGCGCCGCGCCGCGGCCGTCGCCGAAGTCGGCCAGCGGCACACGCAACAGTGCCATCGAACCGGCGGTGGACTCGCTGCCCCACATGCCCTCGCCGCGTCCCGATTCGCGCAGCAGCACATTCAGGTGGCCGCCCTCTTCCAGAAAGGACATCTGGTCGATCGGCACGCCAGCGGTCTTGATCGCGCTCGGCGCGGCACCGTCGAGCGGAATGCGAAACACCGCCGAGCGCGAGCGCGGTTCCTCGGGCTGCGGGCGATGCGGCTCGCCGGGCCAGCGGCGGCGCCAGCTGCTGGTCCACACGTAGACCGAGCCTTGCGACACGTAGAACACGCGGCCCGCCGGCCCGAGCACCGCAGTCGATTCGACCTTCAGCTCGTCGTGGCCCAGCTCGCACGACGTGATCGTGTGCAGCGCCAGCGCCTCGCCGGGCTCGAACTCGTCGTCGGTGCGGTACACGCGCGTGGCCGGCAGGATGCGCTTGAAGCCCTGCGCATCGGCCTCGCCCTGCCAGCGGCGCAGCGCCGGAAACTGTTGCCACGGCTGCGCCTGCCACGGTGACAGCAGCGTCGGCGTGTAGAACACCAGCTTGCGGCCGATCAGCCGGCTCGCGTAGTTGCGCGAGCTGTAGTAGTCGAACGAACGCAGGTGGTGCGTGGCGCGGTAGGCGAGGTTGCCGCCGCCATCGAGCTCGAACAGGCCGATCTCGGTGCCGCCGCGCGCGTACGAGTAGCCGATCACCACCACGTCGCGACCCGACACCAGCAACTCGTCGTACCACGCGCCGCTGGCGTTGGAGCCCGGCGCGAACGCATCGACCGCCGCGATCGGCGCCAGCGCGTCGCCACCGACACGCACCGTGAACAGCCGGCCGCGCCGCAGGATGACGAGGAAGTCGCCGGCGCGCTTGACGATGCCGCCCTCGTCGACGCCGGCGGTCTGCACGTTGGTGATCGACTCGGCTTCGGCGGCGCGTTTCTCGGCCACCGCACCCGCCGCCTCGCTCTTGGCCGCGGCCATCGGCGCCGGTGCGGTGCTCGGCGCCATCTGCAAGGCGGCCGTCGCGTCCGCGGCGGCGCCGTCGCGCCGCCCCGCCGACTGTCGCTGGCGCGACTGCTCCTGCCAGCGCGCCAGCGCCTGCCGCATCTCGGCTTCGCTGGTGTAGGCGGTGAGCGTGGCGCGTGGCGTGCTGTCGGCCAACAGGCTGGTGAACGCGCGCGCGTGCAGCGCAAACGGCGCAGCGGCAGCGACGAGCGCGCTGCGGGCCAGCAACTGGCGGCGGTGGATGGACATGGGCGTTGCTCCGTGGTCAGGGGTGGCGGCTCGCCCCTTTGGCGAACCGTTCGCTGCGTTGAACGGCACAGCGCGCCCAACGGGGTTAACCACCCGAGCCAAGGGTTGGCACCACCCCCGGAGCCCGAGGGAGCGGGGGCGCCGGCACACAGTTCTTTACAGCCCCTGCGATACCATCCGCAGCCACGCGGCAGCGCGCCATCGAACTGCCGTTTCCCGGAGTCCACAACGTGCAGGTGATCTGCCTCGATCTCGAAGGCGTGTTGGTGCCCGAGATCTGGATCGAGTTTTCCAAGCGCACCGGCATCGCGGCGTTTTCGCGCACCACGCGTGACGAGCCCGACTACGGCAAGCTGATGCGCGAGCGCCTCGGCCTGCTCGAACAGCACGGTCTCAAGCTGCCCGACATCCAGCGCGTGATCGGCGGCATGCAGCCGATGGACGGCGCGCGCGCCTTTCTCGACGACCTGCGCGCGCGCTTCCAGGTGATCATCCTGTCGGACACGTTCTACGAGTTCGCCGATCCGCTGATGCAGCAACTGGGCCGGCCCACGCTGTTCTGCCACCGCCTGCTGGCCGACGCGAGCGGACGTGTCGTCGACTACCGGTTGCGCCAGCCCGACCAGAAGCGCCACGCGGTGAATGCCCTCAAGGGCCTGAACTTCCAGGTGATGGCCGCGGGTGATTCGTACAACGACACCGGCATGCTGAGCGCGGCGCACGCCGGCTTCTTCATCCACCCGCCGGAGGCGATCGCGCAGCAGTTTCCGCAGTTCCCGGTCACCCGTTCGTATGCCGAGCTGAAAGCGGCATTCGATGTGGCGTCGAAGCGGCTGGCGAGCTAGGGCGGCACCGACATGGCGGCCAACACACTCGAGTTGCTATCGCCGGCGCGCGACGCCGACATCGGCATCGAGGCCATCAACCACGGCGCCGACGCCGTCTACATCGGCGGCCCGGCGTTCGGCGCGCGCGACAAGGCGCCGAACTCGATCGAGGATCTGGCGCGACTGGTGGCGCACGCCCACCGCTACCACGCCCGCATCTACGTCACGCTGAACACCATCCTGCGCGACGACGAGCTCGAAGGCGCCCGCCGCCAGGCCTGGGACCTGTACAACGCCGGTGTCGACGCGTTGATCGTGCAGGACATGGCGCTGCTTCAGATCGACCTGCCGCCGATCCAGCTGCACGCCAGCACGCAGTGCGACACCCGCACGCCGGAGAAGGCCCGCTTCCTGCAGGATGCCGGCTTCTCCAAGATCATCCTGGCGCGCGAGCTCACGCTGCAGCAGATCCACGCGGTGAACGCGCAGGTCGATCGCGCGATGCTGGAGTTCTTCATCCACGGCGCACTCTGCGTGGCGTACTCCGGCCAGTGCTTCATCAGCCACGCGCACACCGGCCGCAGCGCCAACCGCGGCAGTTGCTCGCAGGAGTGCCGGCTGCCCTACACCGTCACCGACTCGCTGGGCCGCGTGATCGCGCACGAGAAGCATGTGCTGTCGATCAAGGACAACGACCAGAGCGCCAACCTC
>DATKJN010000896.1:0-2478 GCA_035543655.1 Burkholderiaceae bacterium
GTTGCCGCTGGCGTATTCCAGCGGCGCCGGCGCCGCCGCGCGCCGCTCGGTGGGCACCGGCGTGATGGGCGGCATGCTGGCCGCCACCTTCCTCGCGATCTTCTTCGTGCCGATGTTCTTCAAGCTGATCACCACGCGCAAGCTGCGCGAGGCGCGCAGCACGCGAGAGATGCAGGCCGAGGCTGAACACCTGCATGCGGCCCAGACCAAGCCCGGCTCGTTGCAGCATCCGCACCGAGCGCCGCCGGCCGGCACGCTGCCCGACGTGAAAGGAGAACCGGCGTGAAGCGCGTTCAATCGATCCCGGCCGTCGCGCTCGCGGTGGCCACGCTGCTCGGCTGCGCGGTGCCGCCACATGAGAGCCACGAAACACCGCAGCTCGAGGCGCCGGCCGGCACGGCAGTGCCCGAGGTGCGGGCCGACTGGTGGACCACCTTCAACGACCCCAAGCTCGACGCACTGGTGAGCGAGGCACTGGCCAACAACCGTGACCTCGCGCGCGCGATGGCGCGCATCGACGAGTCGCGCGCGGCGCTGCGCGCCGCACGCGCCAACCAGCAACCCAACGTCGGCGTCAACGCGTCGGCCACGCGCGTGCACTCGGGCCCCAATGCGCCGTTGACCGTGGGCGGCGGCGACATCACGTTCAACGACTTTCGTGCCACGGTCAACGTGGCCTACGAGCTCGACCTGTGGGGGCGCGCCGCCAACCTGAGCGCCTCCGCACGCGACGAGCTGCTGGCCAGCGAATACGGGCGCGACACGCTGCGCACGGCGCTGGCGGCGCAGGTGGTGCAGAGTTACGCCGCGCTGCAGTCGCTCGATTCGCAAGTGCGGCTGTTCGGCGAGGTGGTGCAGGCGCAGCGTGACAGCCTGGCGCTGCAGCGCAAGCGGTTCGACGCCGGCGATCTCTCCGAGCTCGACATCCAGCAACTGCAGGCCGAGCTGATCGACAACGAAGCGCAGCTGCCCAAGCTCGACCGCGCCCGCGGCGACGCCGAGCGTGCGCTGGCGTTCGTGCTCGGCCGCTCGCCGAAAGCGCTGGTCGAGGGCGGCATGGATCGCAAGGACACGCCGACCCTGCGCGCCAGCGGCGTGCCCGAAGGCCTGCCCTCCGACCTGCTGCTGCGCCGCCCCGACGTGCAGGCCGCCGAGGCGCGCTTGCGTGCGGCCGGCGCGCGGCTCGATTCGGCGCGCGCAGCGTATTTTCCGGGCATCTCGCTGACCGCGGCCTATGGCCGCGCCAGCACCGATCTGTCGAACCTGTTCGATGCGCCGTCGACCATCTGGAACATCGGCGCGGCGCTCACGCAGCCCATCTGGGACGGCGGGCGCATCGGTGCGCAGTACGACGCCACCAAGGCGCGGCGCACGCAGATCGAGCTCGACTACCGCGACAGCGTGGTCACCGCGTTCAAGGAAGTGCGCGATGCGCTCGCTGCCTACAGCGAGGCCGGCACCACGCTCGACAGCGGGCTGAAGCGCGCGCAGGCGCTGGAGCGTGCCGCCGAACTCACGCGGCTGCGCTTCAACGGCGGCGAGTCGAGCCGGCTCGACGTGATCAACGCCGAGCGCCTGTCGCTGACCGCGCGTGCCCAAAACGCCGACTCGGCGCGTTCGCTCACCGCGGCGCAGGCCAACGTGTTCCGCGCGCTCGGCGGCGGTTGGAAGCCGCCGGAGGCCAAGGGCGAGTGATGCGCGCACGGCCCGGCCGTGCATGATGTGCGCCGCGCAGCGGGTGCCGCTGCACCGACGGAGGGCCGCATGACCGCATTGATCGCCGGGCTGGTGTTGTTCCTCGGGCTGCACAGCATCCGCTTCGTCGCCGACGGCGCGCGCAGCCGCTTCATCGCGCGTTACGGCGGCGGGCCGTGGCGCGGGCTGTACTCGCTGGTGTCGGCGGTGGGCCTGGTGCTGATCGTGTGGGGCTACAGCCTCACGTTGCGCGCGCCGGTGGTGCTGTACACGCCGTTGGAGTGGGCGCGCGGGCTCGCCGGCGTGTTGACCTGGGCCGCCATCGTGCTGATCGCAGCGGCCTACGTGCCGCGCAACCACTTCAAGGCGTGGGTCGGTCACCCGATGGTGTTGGGCACCGCGCTGTGGGCGCTGGCGCACCTGCAGGCCACGCGCACCCTGGCCGACCTGCTGCTGTTCGGTGGCTTTCTGGCGTGGGCCGTGTCGTGCTTCGTGTCGCTGCGCGCGCGCGATCGCGCGGCCGGCGTGCAGCGCCCGCCCGGGCAGCCGTTGCGCAGCGCGGTCGCGTTGGCGATCGGCACCGTGGCGTGGGCCGCCTTCGCCTTCTGGCTGCACCGGCCGTTGATCGGCATCGCCGCGTTCGGCTGAGCCGGCGCCGCGCGCCGGCGCCACGAGTCAGGTGCGCATCACCGCGATGTGCTCGGTGCCGCTTTCGGGCAGCCACACTTCGCCGGGCCGGCCGAGGATCTGGCGCACGCTGGCGGATTCGCGCGGGTGCTTCCA
>DATKJN010000897.1:0-4815 GCA_035543655.1 Burkholderiaceae bacterium
GTGTACGACACGTCGCGACCGTTGGCAGCCAGCGCCACCTTCAAGCCGCCGCACGCGCCGTGGTCGGCCTACCGCGAGGTGCAGCGCGCGCTCGGCCTGTCGCGCGTGGTGCTGGTGCAGCCCACCGGGTATGGGCTCGACAACAACGTGCTGCTCGAGGCGCTGGCGCTGGCGGGCGACGCGGCGCGCGGCGTGGCCGTGTTGCCGGCCGACGTGAGCGACGCGGAGCTGCAGCGGCTGCATGCGCTCGGCGTGCGCGGCGTGCGTTTCATGATGCTGGCCGGCGCCGGCGGCGTGCTGCCGTGGAGTGCGCTGCCGGCGATGGCGCACCGCATCGCGCCGCTCGGCTGGCACATCAATCTGCAGCTCGATGGGCGCCACCTGTCCCAGCACCGGCAGATGATCGATGCACTGCCGTGCGGCGTGGTGATCGATCACACCGGCAAGTTCATCGAGCCGGTGCCGCTCGACGATCCATCGTTTCGCACGCTGCTGTCGGTGCTGGAGCGGCCGCAGCGCTGGATCAAGCTGTCGGCGCCCTACGAAACCTCCAAGGTCGGCCCGCCGCACTATGACGACGTGTCGTCGCTCGCCCAGGCGCTGCTGCGAGCGCATCCCGAGCGCTGCCTGTGGGCCAGCAACTGGCCGCACCCGAATCGCAATCCCGTGCCGTCCGACGCGGCGATGCTGGCGCTGCTGACTGCGTGGACCGGCGGCGATCGCGCTCTGCGCGACCGCGTGCTGTCAACCAACCCGGCCGCGCTCTACGGCTTCTGAAGCAGCGCGCTCACGCGTTCGGCGATCGCCAGCGACGACGTGAGTCCCGGCGACTCGATGCCGAACAGGTTCACCAGGCCGGGCACGCCATGCGTGTCGGGGCCGTCGATGCGAAAGTCCTGCACCGGCTCGCCGGGGCCGCGGATCTTCGGCCGGATGCCGACATAACCGGGCTGCAGCGCGCCATCCTGCAGGCCGGGCCAGTAGCGCCGCACCTCGTCGTAGAAGTGTTCGGCTTCGTGTTCGTCGACACGGTAGTCGAGGCCGTCGACCCAATGGAAGCTGGGGCCGAACTTGGCCTGGCCGCCGAGATCGAGCGTCAGGTGCACACCCAGGTGGCTGGATTCGCCGGGCGCCGGGTACACCAGGCGTGAGAACGGCGAGCGGCCGCTCAGGGTGAAATAGTTGCCCTTGGCGAAGTAGCGCGGCGGCACGTGGGTCGAGGCCAGCCCCTGCGTGGCGGCGGCCAGCACCGGCGCGCCGTGGCCGGCGCTGTTGACCACGGCGCTGGCCAGCAGCGTCATCGCGCTGTCGCCACCGACGGCGAGCTGAATGCCGTCGGCCGCGACCGTCGCGCGCTGCACCGGTGACTGCAGGGCCAGCATGGCGCCGGCGGCCTGCGCATCGCCGAGCAGCGCCAGCATCAGGCCGTGGCTGTCGACGATGCCGGTCGAGGGCGACAGCAGCGCGCGGGTGCACTGCAGCTGCGGTTCGAGCGCCAGCGCTTCATCGCGAGTGAGCCATTGCAGATCCGGCACGCCGTTGGCGCGCGCACGCTGCTCGATCACCTGCAACTGCGCCACCTCGGCATCGTTGTGCGCCACGATCAGCTTGCCGCAGCGGCGGTGGTTGACGTGGTGCGATGCGCAGTAGTCGTACAGCAGCGCCTTGCCGCGCACGCACAGCTGCGCGCGCAACGAGCCGGTGGGGTAGTAGATGCCAGCGTGGATCACTTCGCTGTTGCGCGCACTGGTCGCGGTGCCGAAGGCGTTTTCGGCCTCGACGACGATGACCTCGCGCCCGGCCTGCGCCAGCGCGCGCGCACACGCCAGCCCGATGACACCGGCGCCGACGACGACACAGTCCACCCGTTCTTGCGACATGCCGCCATTGTCGGCCACGCCCCTCGGGCCTTCGCTGTGGCGGATTCACGCCGCGCGCGCGCGGCTGCGTTGACAATCGTCCGCGTGAGCGATGACCCGACCCAGACGCAACGCACTTGCCCGCAATGCCGGCAGGCGATGGCGCACCTGGTGCTGCACGGCCACCAGGCCAAGGACGTGATCGTCGACCATTGCGCGAGCTGCCGTCTGGTGTGGTTCGACGCGCTCGAGTCGGTGCAGCTGTCGGGTCGCGGCTGGGTGCAGGCGCTGCGCGAACTGCAGCGTGGCGCGCGCCACGAGCCGAGCGCGCACCGGCCCGACACGCTGCACTGCCCGGCGTGCCGGAGCGCGCTGAAGTCGGTGCACAACGCCACCCGTTATGGCCGATTCCCTGCGCTGGAGTGCCCGCAGAAGCACGGCCACCTGCACAGCCACAGCGGCATGCTGGCCGAACGCGGGCTGGTGCGGCCGCTGCTCGGCCCGGAACGCCAGGCGCTCGCCGAGGAGCGCCGCACGCTGATGTGCCTGAGCTGCGGCGCCGCCTGCGACGGCAGCGGCGAGCAGTGCAGCTACTGCAAGACGCCGCTGATGGTCATCGACCTGCCGCGGCTGGCGCATGCGCTGCGCCAGCACCCGCGCAACTGGAGCACGTCGCCGCGCCCCGACGGCGTGCCGATGCGCTGGGAATGCCGCGGCTGCGGCCAGCCGCTCGACCCGAGCCGCGAGGTCGCCTGCGCGTCGTGCGGCCACGCGGTGGTGGCGCCTTCGCTGCTCGACATCACGCCGCTGCTGATGGCGGTGGAGCACGAGCTGCGCTCGGCCGAGATGGCGGCGCGGCCATACCGCAAGAGGGAAAAGCGGCCGCTGCACTGGCAGGAGACCGGCCTGGGCATGCTGCATCGCTTCTGGCGCGCCAGCGACGACACGCGGCCGATCGACACGCGCCCCGCGCAATGGGTCGGCTGGATCGTGCTCGCGCTGCTGATGCTGTGGCTGTTCGGCCGCTAGCGCACGGTCAGACTTCGGCCACGCGTTCGGCGATCGCCTTGCCCATCTCGGTGGTCGAGGCCTTGCCGCCCAAGTCTGGCGTGCGCGGGCCCTCGCGCAGCACCGCTTCGATCGCGCGGATGATCGCGTCGTGCGCATCGCGGCCCGCACCGCTGGAGCGCGTGAGGAAGTCCAGCATCATCGCGCCGGCCCAGATCTGGCCCACCGGGTTGGCGATGTTCTTGCCGTAGATGTCGGGTGCCGAGCCGTGCACCGGCTCGAACAGGCTCGGAAACTTGCGCTCCGGGTTCATGTTGGCGCTGGGCGCGATGCCGATGGTGCCGGTGCACGCCGGCCCGAGATCGCTGAGGATGTCGCCGAACAAGTTGGTCGCCGCCACCACGTCGAAGCGCTGCGGCTGCAGCACGAAGCGCGCCGACAGGATGTCGATGTGCTGCTTGTCCCACGTGACGTCGGGATACTTCGCCGCCATCTCGGCGCAACGTTCGTCCCACCACGGCATCGAGATCGAGATGCCGTTGCTCTTGGTGGCCAAGGTCAGCGTCTTGCGCGGCCGCGAGCGCGCCAGCTCGAACGCGAACTTCAGCAGCCGCTCGCTGCCGATGCGCGAGAAGATCGACGTCTGCGCGACGAACTCGCGCTCGGTGCCGGGGTACATCACGCCGCCGACCGCCGAGTACTCGCCCTCGGTGTTCTCGCGCACGATGAACATGTCGATGTCGCCGGGCTTGCGACCGGCCAGCGGACACGGCACGCCATCGAACAGCCGTGCCGGTCGCAGGTTGATGTACTGGTCGAAGTCGCGCCGGAACTTGATCAACGAGCCCCACAGCGACACGTGATCGGGCACCGTCGCCGGCCAGCCCACCGCGCCGAAGAACAGCGCATCGCTGCCTTCGAGTTGATGCCGCCAATCGTCGGGCATCATCTGGCCGGTCTTTGCGTACCAGTCACAACTGGCCCACTCGATGTGCTGGTAGTGCAGTTGCAGCTTGAAGCGCTTGGCGGCCGCGTCGAGCACGCGCACGCCCTCGGGGATCACCTCCTTGCCGATGCCATCGCCGGGGATCACCGCAATGCGAAAGGGGGTGGCCATGGCGCGCTCCAAAACGACAGGGCCGCGATGCTAGCCGATCGTCCGCTTGACTTGGCGCGGGGTGGGGCTACGGCGACAGTGGCAGACTCCTTCGTTCGTCGCGAGGAGACCTCTCAAATGACCACCCCCAAGACACCCCACAACCGCGTCGCGGTTGTCACCGGCGCCGGTTCGGGCATCGGCGCTGCCTGCGCGCAAGCGTTGATCGCCGACGGCTGGCGCGTGGCCTTCGCCGGCCGCCGGGCCGATGCATTGCAGCAGGCCATTGCCAAGGCCGGCGACCCGTTCGGCGACATCGCCCAGCGCGCGCTCGCGGTGCCGACCGACGTGACGCAGGCCGCGCAGGTTGCGGCGCTGTTCGACGCCGCGGTCAAGCGCTTCGGCCGCGTGGACCTGGTGTTCAACAACGCCGGCATGGGCGCGCCGCCGGTGCCGATCGACGAGCTGCCGATCGAGAAGTGGCAGCAGGTGGTGGAGACCAACCTGAACGGCTCGTTCTACTGCATCCGCGAAGCGTTCCGCGTGATGAAGAACCAGAGTCCGAAGGGTGGCCGCATCATCAACAACGGTTCGATCTCGGCCTATGCGCCGCGCCCGATGTCGATCGCCTACACGGCGACCAAGCATGCGGTGAGCGGCCTCACGCGCACGGCCGCGCTGGACGGCCGCGCGCACGACATCGCGGTGGGTCAGATCGACATCGGCAACGCCGCCAGCGACATGACCGAGCGCATGGTCGGCGGCGTGCCGCAGGCCGACGGCACGATGAAGCCCGAACCGCGCATGCCGCTGAAGTCGGTGAGCGATGCGCTGCTGACGATGGCCAACCTG
>DATKJN010000898.1:0-5453 GCA_035543655.1 Burkholderiaceae bacterium
ATCGAGTATGGCGACGCCGACGTGATGGTGGCCGGCGGCACCGAGGCCGCAGTGTCGCCGCTCGGCGTGGGTGGCTTCGCGGCGATGCGTGCGCTGTCCACACGCAACGAGGATCCGGCCACCGCCTCGCGCCCTTGGGACCAAGACCGTGACGGGTTCGTGCTGGGCGAAGGCGCGGGCGTCGTGGTCCTCGAGGAGTACGAACACGCCAAGGCGCGCGGCGCCAAGATTTACGCCGAACTGGCCGGCTACGGCATGAGTGCCGACGCAGGGCATATAACGGCGCCCAACACCGATGGTCCGCGTCGCGCGATGCTGGCCGCACTGCGCAATGCCATGCTCGATGCATCGCAGGTGCAGTACCTCAACGCACACGGCACCTCCACGCCGCTCGGCGATGTGAACGAGACCCAGGCCATCAAGATGGCGTTTGGCGAGCAGGCCAAGAAGATGGTGGTCAGTTCGACCAAGTCGATGACCGGCCATTTGCTGGGCGGCGCGGGCGGCATCGAGACCGTGTTCACCGTGCTGGCACTGCATCACCAGGTGGTGCCGCCGACGATCAATCTGTTCACACCCGACCCGGAATGTGATCTCGACTATTGCGCCAATGAGGCGCGCGAGGTGCGCATCGACGCGGCGGCGAAGAACAATTTCGGCTTCGGCGGCACCAACGGGACATTGGTGTTGCGCCGCGTTTGAGCGCCGCATACGCGGCGACCCCATGCGCGCGGCGCCGTCCTTCGAGTTGACATTGGGCTTGAGCGCGATCGAGCGCGCGGCGCTGGCGCTGCTGGTGGCCGTCAGCGCCGCGGCGATTGGTGCGTGGCTGTGGTCGTTTGCGGATGCAGACGCCGGCCCGCAAGGCCGCGGACCCTGGGCGTGGCTTGTGGTGGTCGCAGCGGCCGCCGGTGTCGGCGGCTGGACCGGATGGGCCTTTGCCAAACCAAGGGCGTGCACGTTGCGCTGGCACCAAGGTGTATGGAGCTGGATCGACGCGCAGTCAGGCATGGAACACGAAACCACCGTCGAGCCACACATCGATCTCGGCAGCTGGCTGCTTCTGGCGCGACGATCGCCGGACGGCGCCACGCGTTGGCACACCGTGGGGCGGCGCCGCGCAGGAACGGCATGGCACCCGTTGCGGGCCACCTTGTTTGCGCCCGCGCGCCATTCCGTTGAACCCGGGGCGGGTGAAAGCGCTCCAAGATGAGCGCCACCGACGCGGACCGGGCGCTCGTCGAGCGTGCGCAACAAGGCGACACGCGGGCGTTCGAGATGCTGGTTGTCAAGTACCAGCGCCGCATCGAGCGCTTGATTTCACGCATGGTGCGCGATGCAGACCTGGTGCAGGATGTGGCGCAGGAGACCTTCATCCGCGCCTATCGCGCGCTGCCGCAGTTTCGCGGCGAGAGTGCGTTCTACACCTGGCTGTACCGCATCGCTGTCAACACCGCGAAGAAGGCGTTGGTCGAGATCAAGCGCGACCCGGTACTGACCGAGTCATCCCGCAGCCGGGTGGCCGAAGACGACGAAACTTACCGCGTCGACAACGAACTAAGCGACGGCGAGACCCCGGAGGCGTTGCTGGCCAGCAAGGAGATTGCGGCCACTGTCAACGCCGCGATCGATGCCCTGTCGGATGACCTCCGACAGGCCATCACGCTGCGGGAAATCGAAGGCCTTAGTTACGAAGAGATCGCCGACGTGATGAATTGCCCGATTGGGACTGTGCGGTCGCGGATCTTTCGCGCCCGAGAAGCGATCGCAACACGATTGAGGCCGTTACTGGGCACCCGGGAAGGGGAGCGCTGGTGAGTGGTCAATACCGGTGGGCGCGAGCCACAATGGCGTGGAGTAGATGATGGCTGAGCAACACCCTGAGCGAGACGACGACTGGGCGGCCTTGTCGGCAATGGCCGACGGCGAAGCCGGCGCCGATGCGCAGCGTCGGTGCCTCGCGCTGTGGGCGAACGACGCGCAGGCGCGCGAGCGCTGGCGGGACTACCAGCTGATCGGCGACGTGCTGCGGTCGCGGGAGTTGGCGCGCGATGGTGCGCACGATGCGGCGTTTCTGCAGGCACTGCGTGCACGTCTGGCCGCTGAGCCGGCTGTCCTGCGGCCCAAGGTTGCAACAGCTGTGGCACCACGATCGCGTGCCTGGGGCGTGCCGATGGCGGCCATGGCTGGCGTGGCCGCCGTGGCCGGGGTGGTGGTTGTGCTGCGCACCACTCCCGACAGCGGCGCACCCATGGTCGCCGCTCAAGGGGGCGCACCGACCGTCGCCGTGTCGATGCCATCGGCGCCGGTATCTGCGGCGCAAGTCAACGCGCAAGTGGTCAACGGTCGCTTGATCCGCGACGCCCGCCTCGACCGGTACTTTGCCGCCCACCGGCAGAGTGCCGTCGGTGCCGCGCTGCAAATGCCCGGAGCCGTGGTGCGCAGCGTCGACACCATCGTGCTGGAGGATCGGTGACGGCACGGGTGACCTGCGTGCGCCCATGGCATTGGCTCGGCGCCGTCGCGCTGACGGCATTGCAGGGCCCGTTGCTTGCCGGTCCGATGGGCGGCGACGCGCAGCCGGCCGACGCGCGCGCTTGGATGTCGCGTGTGCAGCAGGCTGCGATGACGCTCAACTACCAGGGCACGCTGGTATTCAACGCTGCCGGCGTGGTGTCGAGTTCGCGTGTGGCGCACTACTGCGAAGGCAAGCAACGCTACGAGCGCATTGATGTGCTCGATGGCGAGGCGCGGCAGGTGCTGCGCCACAACGACCTGACGCAGACCCTGTGGCCGCGTACGCGTGTCGCAGTGATCGAACAGCGCACATCCATGCCAGAGTTTCCAGCGCTTCCCGCTGGCGACATGCGGGCGTTGGAGACCTACGACCTGAAGATGCTCGGCACCGAACGGGTGGCGGGCCACGAAGCGCAGGTGCTGGTACTCAAGCCACGCGATGGGCACCGTTTTGCGCAACGGCTGTGGGCCGAACGCTCGAGCGGACTGCTGTTGCGCGCCGATGTGCTGGGCACCCGCGGCGAGGTGCTGGAGTCGGCCTCGTTTTCCGACGTCGCGATCGGTGGCAAGGGCAGCCCAGAGGCCGTGCTGCAGGCGATGCGCAAGGTCGACGGCTACCGCATCGTGAGGCCCGCAGCCGTGCGCACCAAGCTCGATGCGGAAGGGTGGAACCTGGCCAAGCCGGTACCCGGTTTTCAACTCGTTGGTTGCTTGCGCAAGGAACTGAGCGCGCTCGGCGAGCCGTTGCCGGCGGGCAGTCCGCAGGTGCTGATGGCGGTGTTCTCCGACGGGCTCACACACGTCTCGGTGTTCGTCGAACCCTATGACGCCGAGCGCCACAAGCCGGTGGCCACCAGCCTGGGGGCCACCCACACCGTGATGGCGCGCGCCGGCGACTGGTGGATCACCGCGATGGGCGACGTGCCGATGGCCACCGTGCAGCTGTTTTCCGTGGCGCTGGAACGCCGGCGCTGAAGCGCGTTTGGGCGCTTGAACTCCGCCACATTCCACCCATCTAGTCGCGGCAGGTGCCGACTATTCGACTTGAGGTCTTGCATGCAAAAAATGCTTGGAGTTTCGATGTCAGCGGTGCGTCGCCGCGCGGTGATGGCGTCGCTTGCGCTGGTGCTGGGCGCCGCGACGGTGGGGGTCAGCCCGCCGGTGCACGCGCAGGGCCAACTCCCCGATTTCACCGACCTGGCCGACAAGTGGAGTCCGTCAGTGGTGAACATCCGCACGCTGGAACGCGGCCGCGCCGCCATGGGCGGCGGCGAGGTGGACCCCAACGTCGAGGAGTTCTTCCGCCGCTTCGGCATCCCGATGCCCGGTCGACCCGACCCGCGGCGCGGTCCGCGCGGCGACAACGAAGAGCCGCAGCAGCGGGGGGTGGGTTCGGGGTTCATCCTCAGCCCCGACGGCTACATGATGACCAACGCCCATGTGGTCGAAGGCGCCGATGAGGTGATGGTCACATTGACCGACAAGCGCGAGTTCAAGGCGCGCATCGTCGGCTCCGACAAGCGCACCGATGTGGCCGTGGTCAAGATCGAAGCGAGTGGCTTGCCCGCGGTGAAGATCGGCGACGCCAACAAGCTGCGCGTCGGCGAGTGGGTGATGGCCATCGGCTCGCCGTTCGGCCTGGAGAACACGGTGACCGCCGGCATCGTCAGCGCCAAGCAGCGCGACACTGGCGACTACCTGCCGTTCATCCAGACCGACGTGGCGATCAACCCGGGCAATTCGGGTGGGCCGCTGCTCAACATGCGCGGCGAGGTGGTGGGCATCAATTCGCAGATCTACAGCCGCTCTGGCGGTTTCATGGGCATCTCGTTCTCGATCCCGATCGACGAAGCGATGCGTGTGGCCGACCAGTTGCGCGTCAAGGGGCGCGTGATCCGGGGTCGCATCGGGGTGACGATCGCCGCGGTGACGAAGGAAGTTGCCGAGTCGATCGGCCTCGGCAAGCCGATGGGTGCGCTGGTCCAGGGCGTGGAGTCCGGCGGCCCGGCCGAGAAGGCAGGGATCGAAGCCGGCGACATCATCGTCAAGGTCAACGGCAAGCCGGTGGAGAAGTCAGGCGACCTGCCGCGCATCATCGGCAACACAGAACCAGGCAGCAAAGCGGCCTTGCAGCTGTTCCGTCGCGGGACCTCGCGCGACGTGCAGGTGACGGTCGCCGAGTTCGAGGCCGATCGGCCCGCACGCCGCGCGCAAGCGGAGCCAGGCAACAACAACGCAACGCCGCCCAGCAAGACTGCGCTCGGCTTGGGCGTGACCGACCTGACCGAAGCGCAGAAGCGGGAACTGAAGATCAAGAACGGCGTGCGAGTCGAGGCGGTCGAAGGTGCGGCGGCCCGCGCCGGCATCCGCGAAGGCGATGTGGTGCTGGCCATCGACAACACCGAGGTGGCCGATGTGAAGCAGTTCCTCGGTGTCGCTGCCAAGGTCGAAAAGTCGCGGGCAGTGAGCGTGATGGTCAAGCGCGGCGAGTTCGTCAACTACATGGTGATCCGTCCCGCCCGCTAATGCCCTTGCGATTCAGTCGGAGTCCAAGGCACCTTTCTGCAATGTGGAAAACGGAGCTAGGCCGTGTCAGTCGCCAGAGGCGAGGATTCGATCTGCCTGGTGCGTGAGTGAGTTCTAGCTCTGGCCATTCCAGCCCCGATTCCACGTGAGGCTCGCTAGAATTTCTGGTTCCCTCGCGCGCTGAGGCCTTTGCAGTGCGCTAATGGCGTCCAGCCGGATGACGACCACGCAGTTTGACAAGGTTGTTAATAAGCTGTGGATGACCGTTCCCTGTTGGGACCCTGCAACGAGCGGAAAACAAGCATTGGCGCGGCTTTCCGCGAGGTGCTTTTGGCTACAATGAAGGCCCAACAAGCAGTTGCCATACGTTTTGTTGGAAGGCGCGTCTTCTTTTGGACGTGCCTTTTTTT
>DATKJN010000899.1:0-2148 GCA_035543655.1 Burkholderiaceae bacterium
GTCAAGCGCGAGCTGCAAGGCATCGCCGAGCGCACCGGCGCGAAGGAACTCATCGTCGCCGGCGCGATCCACGACCATGCCGCGCGGCTGCGCTCCTACGAGATCCTGGCCGGCGTTGCGGCCACCTGAACCGACGCCACCTCCACGACCATGCACCGGCTGCAAGTTGCCGCGTTCATCGCTTCGGCGCTGGTCGCGTTGTGGGCCGGACCTGCACAGGCTCAAGCGGCGGGCCCGGCGGCATCGGCGCAGGCAGCCGAACGGTCGTCGTACCCGGTCGCCGGCGCGCGCCTGGAAGGCGCTGCGCTGGTGCGCGCGCTGCGCGAAGGCGGCCTGGTGATCTACTTTCGCCACACCGCCACCGACTTCTCGAAGAACGACCGCGGCATGCGCGACTACGACGATTGCGCGAACCAACGGCCACTCAGCGAACAAGGGCGTGCCGATGCGCGCGAGATGGGCCAGCGCATCGCGGCGCTCAAGCTGCCGCTCGGCGTGGTGAAGGCGAGCCCGATGTGCCGCACGATGGAACACGCCAAGCTGATGCTCGGCATGGCGACGCCGACCACGACCATGCGCGAGCTGACCGGCCCCGGCGAATACCTCGGCTTGAAGCGGCTGCTCAGCGCGCGCGTGCCGCCCGGCATCAACCGCTGGATGGTGGGCCACGGCACGCCGTTTCGTGCGGTGGCGGGCCCGCCGCACCTGGCCGAGGGCGAGGCCATCGTGCTGAAGCCCGACGGCGAAAGCTGGACGGTGCTGGCGCGCCTGGCGGTCAACGACTGGGCGGCGCTGCCGCTGCGCTGAACATCCGCTGACACCCGCCGGCGCGGCGCGCCCGAGGCGGCGCGCGCTGCACCTATCATGCGGCCATGCTCGCGCAGGTTCCTGCGATCTCGGTCTTCACGCTGCTCGGCCGCAATGCGGCGCGCTGGCTGGTCGGCTGGTGGCGCATCGTGCACTTCGGCGCCGTGGTCGGCGTGATGGCGCTGTCGCCCGGCAGCTACTCGCGGCCGCAACAGACCGCCATCGCACGCCACATGGTGCTCGACACCGCGCCGGTGCTGGTGTGGTTCACGCTGCTGTCGTCGCTGCTGAGCGTGGTGATCTCGCGCATCGTGGTCGTCACGGCGCTCAGCTATGGCCTCACGCAATACGCGCTCGAAATGCTGGTGCGCGTGCTGGTGATCGAGATCATCCCGCTGACCGCGGCGCTGTTCGTCGCGGTGCGCTGCACGATGCCGCACGGCGAGGAACTGGCGGCGATGCGGCTGCGCGGCGAATTGAACCGCATGCGCGACCGCGGCCTCGATCCGATGCGCCACGAGGTGTTGCCGCGCGCGGTGGCCGGTCTGTTCAGCGTGGCCATGCTGTCGGTGCTGGCCGGCGCGGTGGCGCTGGTGCTGGCCTACCTCGCCACCTACGGCTTCACGCTGTGGGCGCTGGAGGGCTACACGCGCACCGTGGGCCGCGTGTTCAGCCCCACCGTGGTGGTGGTGTTCCTGTTGAAGACGCTGCTGTTCAGCCTGGCCGTGGTGCTGGTGCCGATGGGCTCGGCGCTGTACGACCCCACGCGCTCGCGCATGAGCGTCGAGGTGCGTGGGCTGGTGCGTCTGTTCGCGCTGGTGCTGCTGATCGAGGCCGGGTCGCTGGCCGTCAACATCTTGTGAAGCCGATGGCCGACACCGAACGCGACACAGCGCCCCAGCCGATCGCCAACGTGGGCTTCAAGGCCGGACTGCTGCTGGCCGCGCTGGTGCTGCTGGTGGCGGCCTCGGTGGTGTTCTTGCTGTACGCACGCGGCGTGTTCGAGCCGACGCAGCGCCTGACGCTGGTGGCCGACGACTCCGAGGGCGTGGTCATCGGCATGGACCTCACGTTCGCCGGCTTTCCGATCGGCCGCGTGCGCGCGGTCGAACTCGCCGACGACGGCAAGGCGCACGTGCAGGTCGACGTGCCGCGCAAGGACGCACGCTGGCTCAAGCAATCGAGCGTGTTCACGCTGGTGCGCAGCCTGGTGGGCGGCACCGCGCTGCGCGCCTACTCGGGCATCCTCACCGATCCGCCGCTGGCCGACGGCGCGGTGCGCACGGTGCTGCGTGGCGATTCCACCGAGGAGATTCCCAAGCTGGTGGCCGCAGCGAAGGA
>DATKJN010000900.1:0-2394 GCA_035543655.1 Burkholderiaceae bacterium
TGGCCGCCGCCGAATCGGAATACGGCGTCGGCGAACGCGCGTCGCGCACCGCGTACTCATCGCTGAAGCACAGCTACGAGAAGGTCGGCGACCACTGGGAAGCCAAGGACCACAAAGGTCCGTCTGACCCGCAGGCGGCCAAGAGCGGCCGCGCGGCGCGCGAATCGACCCAGCCGACCTATGGCGGTGTCGACGTGCTCGG
This sequence comes from Burkholderiaceae bacterium, assembly GCA_035543655.1. Taxonomy (GTDB): domain Bacteria; phylum Pseudomonadota; class Gammaproteobacteria; order Burkholderiales; family Burkholderiaceae_C; genus JAEUPI01. Next base: position 203 of record DATKJN010000900.1, read on the forward strand.
CCACTCGCGTGATGCGCTGTACCAGCGCGCCAAGGCGCTCGGCATCGAAGGCCGCTCGACGATGCGCAAGGACGAACTGGGGAAGGCAATCGCGCGCAAGCAGAAGTAGGCGTGCCTTCTCAGAACACCCACTTGAAGCCGAGCGTGGTCAGGCGTGCGCGGGCGGCGCTCATCTGCTGCCCGAACGACGCGTCGAAATACAGCGTGTCGCGCGCCACGCTGGCGCGCACGCCGAGGTTCCACCACGCCGGCTCGCGATCGCCGCCGAACAGCTCGGCCATCGGTGCGATCGCACCGATGCCGGTGTGTTCGAACGCCAGGCCCCAGATGGTGCTGCGGGCACGCGACGTCTCGTTGCGTGCGTGGCCCAGGTTGGCGTGCAGCAGCCATTCGGGGTGCAGCGCTCCTGTGTAGACCAGCCGGGCTTGGCTGGCCGCATGGCGCCAGCCTTCGGCGCCGCGCTTCACACCGAGTACGCCGTAGGCCAGCACCAGGGCCGGTGCGTCGTCGCCGCCGGGGCCGCGCCACAACTCGGTCTTGCCGTTGAGCTCGGCGCCACGCGTACCGTAGGACGCATCGCCGCGCAGCAGCGCGAGCGCCAGCGCCAGCTGCGTCGACACGCCGATGCCACAGCCGAGTTGCAACGCCTCGGAGCGTTCCGATGCGTCGGCGGCCGACAGCCGCGCGGCGGATCCTTCGACCTCGCATTCGCCGCGCGCCAGCACGCCGGCGTCTTCGGTTTGCAGCGGGCGGCCGGCGAAGGCCGGGGTGATCGTCACGGCGGTGCACAGCGCTGCGCGAGCTACGATGGCGCCAAAGAACCATGAGGAGACGTGCACGGTGCATTCCCTTGTTCGACCCGATGCGCTGGTTGCGCTGGCGGCCGCCACGCTGGGGGCGCCGTTCGCGGCCGGCAGCGGCACCGACGGCGTGGCGCGCACGGTAAGCCAGAAACTGTGGCAGCGCTTGAAGCACGCGATGTGGGTAAACAACACCCGCGACACGCCGGTCAAGCGGCGGGTGATCTACAGCCCGCCGCACGGCGAGTCGCCCGACAAGGTGATCCGGCCCGCACGATGAACTTCGCCTGGTCGCCCGAGCAGGAGCAGCTGCGCTCGGCGATCGAACGGGTGTGCACGCCGTTCGATGCCGACTACTGGCTGCGCAAGGACCGTGAGGGCGGCTTCCCCGACGACTTCCATCGGGCGCTGGCCGACGCCGGCTGGCTCGGCATCGCGATGCCCGAGGCCTATGGCGGCGCCGGCCTGGGCATCAGCGATGCGGCGTTGATGATGCACACCATCGCCGCCAGCGGCGCGGGCCTGTCGGGCGCATCGGCGGTACACATGAACATCTTCGGCCTGCATCCGGTGGTGGTGTTCGGCAGCGATGAACAGAAAGCGCGCTGGCTGCCGCCGCTGATCGCGGGCCAGGACCGCGCGTGTTTCGCGGTCACCGAGCCGGACAGCGGCTTGAACACGCTCAAGCTGAAGACGCGCGCCGTGCGCCAGGGCGACCACTACCGCGTGAGCGGGCAGAAGGTGTGGATCTCCACCGCGCAGGTCGCCAACAAGGTGCTGCTGCTGGCGCGCACCACACCGGTGGAAGACGCGCAGGGCACCGAGGGCCTGAGCCTGTTCTACACCGACCTCGACCGCCGCGCGATCGAGGTGCGCGAGATCCAGAAGATGGGCCGCACGGCGGTCGACTCCAACCAGGTGTTCATCGACGACCTGCGCGTCCCGGTCGACGACCGCATCGGCGAAGAGGGCAAGGGCTTCAGCTACATCCTGCACGGGCTCAATCCCGAACGCATCCTGATCGGGTCGGAGGCAGTCGGCCTCGGCCGCGCCGCGTTGCAGCGCGGCGCGTCGTATGCGAAGGAACGCATCGTGTTCGAGCGGCCGATCGGCCAGAACCAGGCGATCCAGCATCCGCTGGCCAAGTCATGGATCGAACTCGAAGCCGCGCACCTGATGGTGCAGAAGGCCGCGTGGCTGTACGACCAGGGCCAGCCGTGCGGCGCCGAAGCCAACAGCGCGAAGTACCTTGCCGCCGAGGCCTGCTACCGCGCCTGCGAGAACGCGATCCTCACGCACGGCGGCATGGGCTACGCCAAGGAGTACCACGTGGAGCGCTACCTGCGCGAGGCCTGGATCCCGCGGCTGGCGCCGGTGAGCCCGCAATTGATC
>DATKJN010000901.1:0-2600 GCA_035543655.1 Burkholderiaceae bacterium
CCAGGTTGAACAGGTTGGCCGCGTGCTCGGCCGAATCGAACACGAAGCTCGTGGTCTGGTAGATCGGCAGCGCGCGCGCGCCGGTCGATGAATCCGGGATCTGCCCGGCGTGGATCGCCAGCGTCTCGGGCTTGAAGCTGCGTTCGGCCATGGCGGTCAGCGGCGCTCGGCCGCTCCGAAGCAGCGAGCGATGCGAGCGTGGCGGCGCATGTTCAGGCCACCACGGTCGTGCCCGGCGACACCTGCGGCCGCTTGGCCGACACCAGCCGCGTGTTCACGCCAACCCAGTGCAAGCCACCGAACAGGCGCGCGTGTTCGATCTTCACGCAGCGGTCCATCACCGAGTCCATGCCGGCAGCGCGCGCCTTGGCGTCGGCGTCGAGGTTCTTCACGCCGATCTGTTGCCACAGGCACCTGGCGTTGATCGCGATCGCACTGTCGGCGATCGGGCCGACGTCGTCGGTGCGGCGGAACACGTCGACGATGTCGACCGGCTGATCGATGTCCTCGAGACGCGCCACGCAACGCATGCCCAGGATCGACTCGTAGCGCGGATTGACCGGGATCACGCGATAGCCCTTGGCCTGCATGTATTGAGCCGCGAAATGGCTCGGCCGGTGCCATTCGGCCGACAGGCCCACCACCGCGATGGTGCGGGCCGAGCCGAGGATGCGGCGCAGCGTGCTGATGTCGTCGCTCATGTCCGTGTCGAAGGTCGGAAAGCCGGATGGGCCACTGTAGCCGCACACCGCCATCAGGGTCGCCCGCGGGCGGGCTTGAAACACTTGAATCACTACGGCCACTGTGAAACACTCCGATCATGCCGGCCCGGGATCCCGTCGAGACGCTCATCGAACGCGAGTTCGATGCGTTGAGCCCCGAGCTGCAGCGTGCGGCACGCTGGGTGCGCAGCAACGGGCCGGTGCTCGCGCTGCGCTCGATGCGCAGCGCCGCGGCGCAGGCCGGCGTGTCGCCGGCGACGATGACGCGCCTGGCTCGGCGCCTCGGCTTCGACAGCTTCGGCGCGCTGCGCGAGCCCTATGTCGACCGCCTGGCTGGCGGTGCGACCCTGCCCGCGCTGCCGTATGCGCGCCGTGCGCGCGCGCTGCAGCGCCGTGAGGGCGGCGAGCCCTTGAACCAGCTGACTCAGCTGCAGGCCGCCAACGTGGCGGCGGTGGCGCGTCGCAACAGCACCGCCGCCATCGAGCGCGTGGCCGACCGGCTGCTGCGTGCCGAGCGCGTGCACTTTCTCGGCCTGCGCGTGTGCCACGGCGTGGCGTTCCAATTGCACTACGCCTACGGCCTGCTGAGCGCGAACGGCGCGCTGATCACCGACCTCGGCGGCACGTTGGCCGACCAGGTGGCGCAGATCGGGCGCGCTCACGTGCTGCTGGCGATCAGCCAGTCACCCTACACGCGGGCCACCGTCGAGTCGGTGCGCCAGGCGCAGTCACAGGGCGCGAGCGTGATCGCGCTCACCGACAACGCGCTGTCACCGATCGCGCGCGACGCCGACCACACCTTGTTGTTCGACACCGCGTCGAACTCGTTCTTCCACTCGACCACGGGCGCCCTCGCGCTGGTGGAATGCGTGCTGGCCGCGGTCAGCGCACGCGGCGGCGCTGCGGTGCTGCGGCGCCTGCGCGAACGCCAACGCCAGTTGCGCATCAGCCGTGCATATTGGGAAGCGCCTCGAACTGCGAACTGACATGACCACCACCCACGTTCTGCACCGCCAGCTCGGCCGTACCTGGCCCGTCGCCGTCTCCGGCTCGGGCTGCACGCTCACCGACAGCGAGGGCCGCAGCTACCTCGACGCGTCGGGCGGCGCCGCGGTGTCGTGCCTCGGGCATGCACACCCCGACGTGATCGCGGCGATGCATGCGCAGATCGATCGCCTCGCCTATGCGCACACCAGCTTCTTCACCACCGAGGTGGCCGAAGCGCTGGCCGACGACCTGATCCAGCACGCGCCGCGCGGCATGAGCCACGCCTATTTCGTGAGCGGCGGCTCCGAGGCGATCGAGGCGGCGCTGAAGATGGCGCGCCAATACTTCGTCGAGACCGGGCAGCCGCAGCGGCGCCACTTCATCGCGCGGCGCCAGAGCTACCACGGCAACACGCTGGGGGCGCTCGCGGTGGGCGGCAACGAATGGCGGCGGCGCCAGTTTGCGCCGCTGCTGATCCCGGTGACGCACGTGTCGCCCTGCTACGAGTACCGCGATCGCGCGGCCACCGAAACGTCCGAGGCCTACGGTGCGCGGCTGGTGAACGAACTGGCGGCGGCCATCGACACCATCGGCGGCGACCAGGTGATCGCGTTCGTCGCCGAAACGGTGGTCGGCGCCACCGCCGGTGCGCTGACGCCGGTGCCCGGTTACCTGCGCGGCGTGCGCGAGCTGTGCGACCGCCACGGCATCCTGCTGCTGCTCGACGAGGTGATGTGCGGCATGGGTCGCACCGGCACCTTGCACGCTTGCGAGCAAGAAGGCGTGGTGCCCGATCTGCTGGTGATCGCCAAGGGGCTGGGCGGCGGTTACCAGCCGATCGGCGCGGTGCTGGCCCAAGCGCGGCTGGTCGACGCATTCGCGCGCGGCAGC
>DATKJN010000902.1:0-2356 GCA_035543655.1 Burkholderiaceae bacterium
GCCGGCGCCGTTGTGCGCCGGGCTGGTGGAGCTGGCCAGGCCCACCGCCCCGGCGGCCATGGCCTCGCGCACGAGCGTGGCCATCTGCGCGATCTCGTCGGCGCTGGCGGCGCGCGGGTTGGCGGCGGCGCCCATCACGTAGGTGCGCAGCGACGAATGGCCCACGTACGCAGCGATGTTGATCGCGCAGCCGGTGCGGCGCAGCTGCGCCAGGTATTCGGCAAAGGTCTGAAACTCCCAGCGCACCCCGCGCTGCAGCACCTCGAACGACATGCCCTCCACCTGCGTGAGGTTGCGCATCGTGAGCTCGCGGTCCTGCGGCCGGCACGGCGCGATGGTGAAGCCGCAGTTGCCGATCACCGCCGTGGTCACGCCCAGGCTCGGCGACGGGCGCACGCAAGGATCCCAGGTGATCTGCGCGTCGTAGTGCGTGTGGCTGTCGATGATGCCGGGCATCAGCGCGAGGTCGTCGGCGTCGATGACTTGTTTGGCGCCCTTGGGCAGCGAGGGCGCGATGGCACGGATGCGGCCGGCGCGCACGGCGAGGTCGGCGCGGACGGGGTCAGCGCCGCTGCCGTCAAAAAGGGTGGCGTGGCGGATCAGGAGGTCGTCCATGGAAGGCGTCCGGTTGGCGGCTGATCGGGGTCACAGCCTACCGCGCATCGCCCGTCGGTCGTGGCAACCCCTATGGCGGCGCGGCGCGGCCGGCGCAGACTGGTCCTGCAGAAGACAGGAGCCCACCATGTTCAAGTCGGGAATCGATCAAGACGCACTCATCGACATGTTCGCCAAGGCCAGCGCGCAACAGGGTGAGACCTTGCGCAAGGCGGTCAGCGGGGCCACGCTCAAGGCGCTGCAGGGCCGCGAGCTCACGGTGACCAACATCCGCAGCGTGTTGAAGGCGGTCACGCAGGCGGCCTCCAGCGGCGCGGCGAAGAGCGCAATGCCCGCGGTCGACGTCGAGGCGATGCTCGAGAAGGCCTTCGCGGGCATGGATGCCGCGTTGCTGCAGGCCGTGCAGGCGCAGCGCGCAGCCCTGCAGCAGTTCGTGAGCCAGGGCGTCGAGCTCAACAACAAGCAGCTGAAGGGCGCACTGGCCAACCTGGAAAAGATGGAGGACGTGTTCTTCAGCACCGTGGGCAAGGCCGCCGAGGGCGCGGGCGGCGCGCTCAAGGGCCCGTGGGAGCATGTGCTGGAGGCGATGAAGGTCAAGGGCACCGACACTGGCGCGTTGGCCAAGACCAGTGTCGACAAGCTGATGTCGCAGGCGCAGAGCGCGCTGCGCGAGGGGCGCTCGGCCGGACTGCGCAGCGCGCAGGTGATGATGGACAGCTACGCGGCGCTGGTGAGCGGCGTGCTGATCGGCATGTCGGAGGGACTGCAGTCGAGCAAGCCGGCGGCGAAACCGCGCGCCAGGTAGCCGTTCAGCCCGGCTTGATCAAGGCCTCGCGCAAACTGCTCAGGATGCGCGCCACGGCGGCCTGCGGCTTCCAGCCGCTTTCCACCACCAGGTGCTGCCACACGTCGACGTGCGTCTGCACGAAGATCCAGTCGGCGGCGGCCTCGGGGGTCCAGCCCTCGCGCAGCAGGCCCGCGGACTTGAGTCCCTTGGCAAGTTGCAGGTAGCCGCCGCGCAGCTTCTGCATGCGGCTGTCCCACGCACGGCTCGCGTCGGCGTCGCCGGTGGCCGCGGCGGCCAGCAGCGCGCGCGCCACCGGCAGCACGACCGGGATGTACTCGAACCAGGTGCGCAGGTACGGTTCGAACGAATCGGTCGCGGGCATGCCTTGGCGCAGCGCAGCCAGCCGGGCCGGCACTTGCGACGTGTCGTCGAGGTCGTCCACCACCGCGAGCAGCAGACCCGAGCGGCTGCCGAACATCAGATAGAGCGCCTGCCGCGACAGGCCGGCCTCGGCGGCCACGTCCACCAGCGAGATGGCGGCGTTGCCGCGCTTGGCGATCATCGCCCGCGCCACCTGCAGCACACGCTCGCGCGTGCCGGGCTCGGGCGCGGCCGGTGCGGCGGCCTTGCGGCGGGGAGTCGACTTCACATGGGGGACTTTACACGCGTCAATTCACGTGCTACTTTACGCGTGTCAAGTTTACGCGTGTAAAGCGAAGGAGCACACATGGATCTGTTCGAATCGGCGCGTGCCGTGCACATCGGCATCGGCGTGGTGGTGTTGGCCTCGTTCTGGACCGCGGCACTGGCGCCCAAGGGCGACACATGGCACCGCCGCGGCGGCCGCGTGTACGTGTGGGCCATGGCCGCGCTGCTGGCGGCCACCGGAGTGATGTCGGTCGGCATGGTGAAGGCGGGCACGCCGCTGCGCGCGGTGTTCGACGTGTACGTGTC
>DATKJN010000903.1:0-7571 GCA_035543655.1 Burkholderiaceae bacterium
TTCTCGATCACGCAGGACCCGCGCACTATCCGCCCGGTGCCGGCATGCGCGTGGGGCCTCACCCGCACATCGGCCTGCAGACCTTCACCTGGATGATCGAGGGCGAGGTGCTGCACAACGACAGCCTGGGCAACCGGCAGCTCATCCGCCCCGGCGAGGTGAATCTGATGAGTGCCGGCCGCGGCATCGCGCACAGCGAGGAGTCGGTGGGCGCCTCCGGCGCGGTGCATGCGGCGCAGCTGTGGATCGCGCTGCCCGATGCGCAGCGGCAGGGCGAACCGGCGTTCGTGCATCACGCGAAGTTGCCGGTCGTGCAGGCCGACGGCTTTCGGGTCACGGTGCTCGCGGGGAGCGCCCTCGAACGGCGGTCACCGGTGCGCCTGTTTTCCGAACTGGTCGGCGTGGACCTCACGGCCGAACGGGCGGCGCGCACGCGCATCGATCTCGAGCCGCGCTTCGAGCATGCGCTGTTGTGCCTGCGTGGCCGTGCGCACGTCGATGGCGAGCCGATCGAACCCGGCACCCTGCTGTATGCCCCGCCGGGTCGCACGCAGGCCGCGTTGACGTGCGACGACCGTGCGCAACTGCTGCTGATCGGCGGCGCGCCGTTTCACGAGCCGCTGCTGATGTGGTGGAACTTCGTCGGCCGCAGCGCCGAGGAGATCCAGCGCGCCGCGGCCGACTGGAACGCCGGCCGCCATTTCGGTGAAGTGCCCGGCACCAGCCTGGCGCGCATCCCGGCGCCCGACGCGAGCGGCCTGAAGCTCAAGGCGCGGCCGAACGCCGCGCCGGGCTGAACGCGCGCGGTCCGGTGCGTTGAACCGCGCGCTTGGGCCGCTTCAGCGGCCGTGCACGCTCAGCACGCCGGCGTCGTGCACGATGCGCCCGCCGACGATCGTGAGCACCGAGTTCAGCTGCTTCAGCGCCTCGTCGGACACGCTGAAGTAGTCGGCGTTGAGCACCGTGAGGTCGGCCAGCTTGCCGACCTCGATCGATCCGAGGCTGTCTTCTTCCTTGCTGAACCAGCCGTTCTCGCGCGTGTACAGCCGCAGCGCCTCGTGCCGCGTCAGCGTCTGGCCGGCGTTGATCAGCACGCCGGAGCTGTTCTTGCCGGTGGTCATGTAGTAGAGCATCAGCCACGGGTTGAGCGCCGAGATCTGCGCCGAGTCCGAGCCCGCGCCGACCTGGATGCCGCTGTCGACGATCATCCGGTACGGCGGTCCGTTGGCGGTCGGCGTGCCCGCGAGGTAGCGAAAGCCGTGCAGCGCCAGCCCGGCGCCGAGCGCCTTGAGGCGCTGCACATGCGCCGGCGTGATCGTGACCGCATGGCCGATCGACCAGTGCAGCGGCGCGATCGGCACGCTGGCGTTGAGCGCCTCCCAGTTGCTGAGCACCACTTCGTCTTCGGCCGAGGTCAACGTGTGCTGCGAGTAGATCCAGCCGCGTTCGGCCGCCTGGCGCACCGCGGCGGGATAGTTCGACGGCGCGGTCACCGTGCCGAACAGCGGCCAGTTGGTGATGAACTCGCCGAGCCCGGCGATGCGCAGCCAGTCGTTGCCGAACTCGCGGAACGCGTTGTCCAGCCGGCGCGTGAGGATCGGCGTGGCCGCCGCGTTGTCCATGCTGAGGAAGAACACGCGCACGCGCACCTTCATGTCGCCGTTGCGATGCAGCGCCAGGATCGGTTCGTAGGCGGTGTAGGGGTCCCAACTCGCAGCGCCGTCGAAGGTGAACTCGTCCTCGTGGTTCGGCGAACCGGGGATCAGGAAGCCGCCCATGTCGAAGTGCGTCGTCACGCCGAGCGAAGCCGCATACGCCATCGCGTCGCGCGTGCCGCGCTTCTTGTCGTCGAAGGTCTGCACCGCTCGCAGCGCATTGAGCGCCGCCACGGTCGGCGCGCCGAAGGCGATCGAGCCGTCGGCGCCCACTGGCACGCCCCGGCTGGCGAAGAATGCCTTGCCCGCCGAGTTGGTGGTCGACGGGCCGATGAACGCCACCTGCAGGTACAGCGGGCTGGAGCTCGAGATGGCGTCCAGTTCGGCCAGCGTGGGCAGGCGCTTCTCGGCAAACTGCACCGGGTTGAAGCCGCCGATCGACGTGACGAACGATCCGGCCGGCAGCCGCGCCAGACGCTGCCGGTAGATGGCGGCGATGTCGGCAAACGAGGCCGCGGTCTCCAGCGGCGTGTGGTGGCCCGGGCGCAGACCGAGCAGCAGGATGTGGTTGTGGTTGTCGACCAGGCCCGGCGTCACCGTGCGCCCGCGCAGGTTGATCACCTGGCGGCAGCCGTTGCGGCCGAAACCGCCATCGTCGTGGCCGACGGCTGCGAACTTGCCGTTGCGGATCGTCAGCGTCGACACCACGCGGTTGTGGCGGTCCATCGTGTGGATGCGGCCGTTCACCAGCGTGATCTCGCGTCCGTCGGGGCAATCGTCGTCGCGGTCGTGACGGCCGTCGCCGCCGTGCGCGAAGGCGGGTGCCGCTGCGAAGGCCCATGCCAACAGGAGCAGCCACCGTGCGCTGCGCCGAGCCGCAGCGGCCATGAGTTGCTCGACCATGTCTTGTCTCCGGTTCGGCCCTGCTGGACGCAAGGCTCTGGTTGCGTGTCTGCCCAGTCAGCATAAGAACGCCGCGCCAAATCCCACAGTGGCCAATTTGCATCGAGACCATCGATGGCATCGATGCTTGGCGCCGCCGTGCCAGGACGCCGAAGGGCGTCCGGGGGAGGCACCTTCGTCCACTGGCGCACCGAATCGATGTTGGGCACAGTGCCACACCGAAATCGCCGCAGGGAGGCACGCCATGAGCCCGTCGATCCGCCATCACCCATCGCGCCGCGGAGCCCTCCGTGGCATCGTGGGCAGCCTGTTCGCCGCGCTGACCGCGTGCGCCACCACGCAGCTGACGGCCTCCTGGAAGGACCCGGCGTTCAGCGGTCCGCCGCTGAAAAAGCTGCTGGTGATCGGCGCCTTCAAGAGCGACGTGAACCGGCGCGTGTTCGAGGATTCTTTCGCCAACGCACTGACTGCCGCGGCCACCGGGGGCGCGGTCAGCTATCCCGCACTGCCCGAAAGCGGCGCCATCTCCAACGAGCGCGTGCAGCAAGCGGTCGCGAGCACCGGCTCCGACGCGGTGATGGTGACGCGGCTCATGCGGGTGCGGCGCGATGTCAACGTCACTCCGAGCTACGTGCACAGCGGCTTCTACGGCGGCGGCTTTCGCGGTTGGTACGGCGGCGCGTATGCGATGTCGCCCGCCGACGTGACGGTGTACGACGTGCTGACGATCGAGTCGACACTGTGGAACATGCGCACCGACAAGCCGATCTGGTCGGGCACCAGCGAGGTCACGGCACCGAGCGACATCGCCAAGGCCAGCCAGGAGCTGGCCGGCGTGCTGATCGCGAAGATGAAAGCCGACGGCGTGATCTGAGCAGCGCGCGCATGCCGCAGGCCGATGTCATGGAGCAACCGCAGCGCATGCCATTGACGCCGCTGGCCGTCGCCAAACCCGAGATCTGGGACACCATCCCCGGTTCGCGGCTGCTCAACATCGCCGAGGCATTCACGCTGTGCCGCGTCGACGTCGTGCCGACGCTGGCGCAGTTCGGCATCGCCGCGCCGCTGAAGAACGACACCGCGGTCGACGCGCAGAAGGCCATGCTGTGGCTCGAGCACGTGCTGGAGGCGTTTCCGCGGCGCGGCTTCGGTCTGCTGTTCAACCGCCTGCCGACCTTGCTCGACAACGGCATGGTCGGCTACGCGATCCTGTCGTCCGACACGGTGGGCGAGGCGCTGATCGAGCGCATCCGCTTCTCGCCGCTGCTGCGGCCGTACTTCGGCATGCAGCTGCAGACGGCCGCTGACGACATGGTCGAACTGGTGCTGCTCGAGCGCGATCCACCGGGCGTCGGGCCGCGGGCCCGTGCGTTCGGCATCGAGCACGACCTCGCCACCTGGGCCGGCAACGCGCAGCGCATGCTCGGCCCGGGCCGCCACTTCGAGGCGGTGCACTGCGGCTATCCGGATCCGCAACTGCCCGAGCACTACCACGAAGTGTTCGCCTGCCCGGTGCATTTCGACCAGCCACGCTCGTTGGTGCGCTTCAAGCGCAGCCTGCTCGATCGCCCGATGCCGCACGCGCACACGGAAGCCAACGAGATCTGCCGGGCGCAGTGCGAGCGGCTGCTCGAACAGATGCGCGCCGGGCCCGACACCACCACCGCACTGCGGCGCCTGCTGCTGCAGCGGCCGCGCAAGCTGCCCAACCTCAACGACGCCGCGGCGGCGCTGCACATGAACCCGCGCACGCTGCGCCGCCGGCTGCAAGACGAAGGCTCGTCGTTCACGCAGGTGCTGGGCGAGGTGCGCATGCTGCTCGCGCGCGACTACCTGCGCACGACCGCCGTGCCGGTCGCCGACGTGGCGTCGCTGCTCGGCTTCGCCGACGAGTCGTCGCTGTCGCGCGCCTTTCGCCGCCTCTACCAGACGACCCCGCGCGTCTATCGCGCGCGCGAGAGCCGCGCCTAGCCGGCGCCGCGTCCACCGACTTCGGCATCAGCGGCCAGGCGCGGCAGCGTGTTGGCCTGTCGGGCCGGTTTGCACCACGATGCCGACCCAAAGGCAGCCACTTCTGGCATCGTGCGGCGCGCGCGTGGCGACAGGGCACACGGCTTGGAGCCGAACACCCCCTGCAAGAGGCCAGCCGCGCGACTGCGGCAACGAGCCGCCCCATCCAGCACATGAACTCGAACAATCGCGGCGCGCTGCGCCGCACGCGGTGGCTGATCGTCGCCGTGTTCATCACCATCGTCGCGCTGCAGTTGGCGGTGACGGCGTTCAGCATCGAGGTGCTGAGCGCCGTGCGTGCCTACGTCAACGGCGAAAGCCTGTACTCCAAAGCGCAGAAGGATGCCCACGAGCGCCTGATCGCCTACATCGAGTACCGCCACGAAGACGACTACCAGGCGTTCGAGCGCGTGCTCGCGGTGCCGCTGGGCGACCGCGTCGCGCGCGAAGCGCTGCAGCAGCCGCGTCGCGATGTCGACGCAGCACGGTTGGGCTTTGCGGCCGGCGGCAACCATGCGGATGACATCGACGGCATGGTGCGCTTGTTCGTCTGGTTCGAGAAGCTGCCGTTCATGGCCTCGGCCATCGCCACCTGGACCGAAGGCGACGAGCAGATCGCACGCATGCACGCCCTCGGTCAGAAGGCACAGCGCCTGGTCGCTGCGGAAGTCGACGCCGCCGCGCTGGCACCGATCCGGCTGCAGGTGCGCGACCTGAACGAGCGCCTGAGTGCGCTCGAGGTGCGCTTCTCGGAGCAGCTCGGCCATGCGTCGCGACAAACGCAAGGCCTGCTGATCGGCGCCAACATCGGGCTGGCGTTGCTGCTGTGCGCCACCGGCTTGGCGTTCGTGCGCCGCAGCGCGCGCATGCAGGCACACACCGAGGATGCGTTGCGGCGGCGCGAGGAGTCGCTGCAGCGCCTGCTCGACTCGGCGGCCGAGGGGCTGTATGGCGTGGACGTGCAGGGCTGCTGCACGTTCATCAACCGGGCAGCGTTGCAGATGCTGGGCTATGCGCGCGAGGACGAGCTGCTCGGCCGCGACATCCACCAACTGATCCACCACAGCCGCGCCGACGGCAGCGCGCTGCCGGTGGGCCAGTCGGAGATCTTCGCGGCCTTTCGCCTGAACCGGCGCGTGCACCTGCCCGACACGGTGATCTGGCGCCGCGACGGCACATCGTTCCCGGCCGAGTGCTGGTCGCATCCGGTCGTGGAAGGCCGCAGCACCCAGGGCGCCGTGGTGACCTTCGTCGACATCTCGCAGCGCGTGAAGATGCAGGCTGCGCTGCGCGCCGGCGAGCTGCGCGTGCTGCAGCTGATGGACGTGGTGATCGAGGGCGTGATCACCATCGATGCCGCCGATCGCGTGGTGTTCTTCAACCGTGCGGCCGAAACCCTGTTCGGCGTGCCGTCGAGTGCGGCCAAACGTTGCCTCATCGACCGCTTCATCACATCGCCGCAGGGCACGGTCGTGCGTTTCGATGCCGTGCCCGCCGGCGTGGTGGAGTTGCGCGGCACCGGCCCCGATGGGCGGGCGTTTCCGATCGAGGTCTCGGTGTCCCGGCTCGAGGCCGAAACCGGTCCGCTGCTGACGATCGTGGTGCGCGATGTCACCGAGCAGCACGCCATCCGCGAAGAGCGGCGCGCGCGCGAAGCCCACGAGGCCGCCAGCCGCGCCAAGACCGAATTCCTGTCGCGCATGAGCCACGAGCTGCGCACGCCGTTGAACGCCGTGCTCGGCTTCTCCAACCTGCTGCGCGAGGACAAGCGGCAGCCGCCGACGCTGCAGCAACTGGAGCGCATCCAGCACATCGAGAACGCCGGTGCGCACCTGCTCGCGCTGGTCAATGACGTGCTCGACCTGTCGCGCGTCGAGTCGGGCCAGATGCTGGTCACGCTGGAGCCCGTGGCGCTCGGGCACGCGGTGCTGGAGTCGTTCGGCATGGTCGCGTCGCTGGCTGCCGAGCGATCGGTGCAGCTGTTGATCGACACCGGCTCGCACGAGGTCGGACCGCCGCCGGACCGGGCCACCGCAGGGGCCGGCCATCTCGGCCCCTGGGTGGTGGCCGACGCCGTGCGACTGCGCCAGGTCATCGTCAACCTGTTGAGCAACGCCGTGAAGTACAACCACGCAGGCGGACAGGTCACGCTGTCGTATCGCATCGACGAGACGGCTTGCACCGTGCGCGTGGCCGACACCGGTGTGGGCATGGCTGCCGAGCAGCTGGTTCGCCTGTTCGAGCCGTTCAACCGCCTGGGCGCCGAAAAATCCGGCGTCGAGGGCACTGGCATCGGGCTGGTGCTGTCGCGCCGGTTGACCGAACTGATGGGCGGCGCGCTGAGCCTGCAGAGCGAGATCGGCCACGGCACCACGGCGACGCTCACGCTGAAGCTGTCGCCGCCCGAGCCCGTGGCAGCGCAGCAGGACTCGACGCACTCCGAGCTCGCGCCGATCGCCGGACAGATCGACATCCTGTACGTCGAAGACGATCCGGTGAATGCCGAGCTGGTGCGACAGGTGCTGGGCCTGCGCCCGGCGGTGACGTTGCGCGTCGCCGAGTCCGGCAGCCGCGCGATGGCACTGGCCAAGGAGCGCGCGCCCGATCTGATGCTGATCGACATGAACCTCGGCGACATGACCGGCCGGCAGCTGGCCCATCTGCTGCGCCTGGAGCCGGCCCTTCGCGAGGTGCGCCTGGTGGCGCTGTCAGCCGATGCGTTGCCCGAGCAGATCGCCGAAGCCATGGCGATCGGCTTCGAGCGCTACTTGACCAAGCCGCTGGACTTTCACGACCTGCTGCGCCTGGTGGACTGCTGCGTCCGGCGCGCCGCCGGCTACGCCTAGCGGCGCGCGCCGGCGCCTGCATGCGCTGGCCCCACTCAGGCGTAGCGCAGCTCGCCCGTCTTGCCGCGAAACACGCGGTACGAAAACACCGTGTAGGCCGCAATCGCCGGCACCGAGATGCACACGCCGATCAGGATCACCTTCAGCGCCGCCGCAC
>DATKJN010000904.1:0-2079 GCA_035543655.1 Burkholderiaceae bacterium
TGGCCTGTGCTTCGGTCGGCGGGTTCGACACGCCGCCGGGCATCGACGCCATGCGGTTGATCATCGCGGTGTTGGCCGCATAGCCGCTGAGGTCGTTGAGCCCTTGGTGGCCGCCCCTGCCCAGTCGTACCTCACCCAGCGTCCAGCCGTTGCCGTCGGCCTTGGCGCGCACGCCGAGCACGTGCGCGGTCGCTTGCTGCTGCACGGTGAGGTCCGTCTTGTCGCCCAACGCCGGGAACGGCAAGCCGAGCTTGGCGAACTGTTTCTCCGCCTCCGGGTAGTCGCCCTTCTTCAGCGCGTCGGTCGCCGCCTGGAACACCTGCTGCGTGTGCTTCAGGCGTCCGTGCTCCATTGGGCTGCCGGCGACGCCGAATTTCTGTGCGGTCTGGTTCAGCGCCTCCATCTGCTGCAGCTCCATCGGCGGGCCGGGCTTGACCGGCGGTGTGCTCGGCAGCTGCTGCGCTTGCACGGTGCCCGGCTTTTGGCCACCGTACAACGGGATGCCGGCGCCGGGCGGGCCGTCCGCGCGCGCCGTGTGCGGCGCCAACAGCGTGTCGGCGCCATGGCCGGCACCGGGCGCAAAGGCGGCGAACAGCTGCACCGCCTGGTGCAGATCGTTGAGCGCGAGCTTGGCCAGCGGGTGTTCGGCGCCGTCGTGCGAGGGCTCTGTGGGCGCGTGTGGATGCGTTGCGTCGGCTTCGTGTGCCGCGTCTTGCGCGACCGCGGTGGCGCCGCCGGGCGAAGTGGAAGAAACAATGGACGTCATGGGATCACTCCTCGAATCGAGTCTGCTGGTGGCTGCCCGGTATCACGCGCTGAGGCGCGGAGTCCGGTCACGAAGGCGATTGCGGTCGTTCCCAATGGGCAACGCCTCACCGCGCGCAGACGCGCTGCTGCACGCGCAATGACACCGGTGATGGGTTGCAGCGCCGCGGCAAACGGTTCAAACCAACCGATGCGCCCGCGCCGGGCGCTCAGGGATCGGCGCGACTGAGACCTTGCGGCCACAGCGTGGCCGCGCTCGCGAAGACCGATGCGCCGGCCAGGGCGCTGCCATCGCGCGCGAGCTCGATCCACGCCAGCGTGTCGTGGTGTGCGCCGGGGATCAGGTCCCTCGAGCGCTCATTGCGCAGCCAGCG
Source organism: Burkholderiaceae bacterium (assembly GCA_035543655.1). Classification (GTDB taxonomy): domain Bacteria; phylum Pseudomonadota; class Gammaproteobacteria; order Burkholderiales; family Burkholderiaceae_C; genus JAEUPI01. Next base: position 1,140 of record DATKJN010000904.1, read on the forward strand.
GTGCAGCCGCTCGTAAAGCGGCGCATGGCGCTGCTGCACCCAGGCCAGGCCCACCAGATCGGCAAACGCTTCCTCGCGCCGCGTCGAACGCATCTGGACATAGGCCTGGCGATCCTCGCGGCCCAGCGCCGCGGGTTCGCGTGCGACGAATCCGGCGGGCAGACCGTGCCGGGTGCCGTCGAGGTAGCGCTGGCAGTGGCCGAGCTCGTGCGCAGCCATCAGCTCGAGCGCTGCGTCGAGCAGGTCGGCGTCGATGCGCTCCAGCGTGGCTTGTGCCTCGGGGTTGCCGCGCATCGACAGCACCAGCTTGCAGCGACCGCCGACGAAGCCCAGCGACAGCGGCGCGGCGCCGGGTGCATCCTGCGGCTGCACCACGATGTCGAGCGGGATGCGGTTCTCCTTGGCATAGGCCACCACCGGCGCGGCGCCTTGCAGCCAGCGCACTTCGGTGGGCGTGAGCTCACCTGCCACGGCCGCCGCGCATGCGCCCAGCCACAACCATGTCGCAGACCACCCCTTGCGCACCGCACACACCTCCCGCTGTCGAGGTGCGGATGGTCGCGCAGAATCGGCGCGGTCCAGGCGACCGACGCGGGCTCGATGGCGGTCGGCGTGGCGGTGTTCACGATCCATGCCGCGCCCGGCATGGCATGCAACGGGCACGTCGGCGTCGCGGGTTTGAGGGCCTAAGCGTGACGCTGGCACGCACGTTGCCGTGACGCTGTGCAACACCACCGCGGACGGCTTAAGCTCGCGGCGTCCGTTCCCTCTGGAGTTAAACCATGGCTGCCAAGCGCACCGCGTTGTTCACCTCGACTCTCGCCCTCGCGGCCGCCGCAGCGATGTTGGCCGGCTGCGCATCCACGCGGCTGGACGCCCAGTGGGCCGATCCGCAGTTGTCGGCCAATCCGCTGCGCGGTGCGCGCGTGATGGTGGTGTG
>DATKJN010000905.1:0-2744 GCA_035543655.1 Burkholderiaceae bacterium
TGGGAGCTGTCGCGCCGCAAGAGCGTGAGCCCGCACGATTCCACCGGCGCCAACCTGGTCGTGCAGGTGAAGGGCGACCGTGTGATGCGCGTGCTGCCGTTGGAGAACGAAGCGGTCAACGAATGCTGGATCGCCGATCGCGACCGTTTCAGCTACGAGGCGCTCAACGCCGAGTCGCGACTGAAGATGCCGATGATCAAGCAGGACGGCCAATGGCAGCCCGCGAGCTGGGATTCGGCGTTGCGCTACGTGGCCGATGGCCTGCAGCGCATCAAGGCCGAACACGGCGCCTCGGGCATCGGTGCGCTCGGCTCGCCGCACGGCACGCTGGAAGAGCTGTACCTGCTGGCCAAGCTGACGCGCGGCCTGGGCAGCGAGAACATCGACCACCGCTTGCGTCACAGCGATTTCGGCAACCGCGCACCGGATGGGCGCGCGCGCTGGCTGGGCTTGCCGATCGCCGCGCTGTCGTCGCTCGAGCGGGTGTTCGTGATCGGTTCGTTCCTGCGCAAGGACCATCCGCTGCTCGCGTCGCGCCTCCGCCAGGCCGTGCGCCGCGGCGGCAAGCTGATGAGCCTGCACGCGGTGCACGACGATTGGGCGATTCCCGTCGCGCACCGGATCACTGCCGCGCCGAGCGCCTGGGTCCAGTCGCTGGCCGACGTCGCCACGGCGGTGGCGCAGGGCAAGGGCGTGAGCGCGCCCGCAGCCGGCGAAGCCCACGACGCGGCGAAAGCCCTCGCCGACCAACTGCTGTCGGGTGAGCGCAAGGCCGTGTTGCTCGGCAACGCGGCCCTGCAGCATCCGCAGGCGGGCACGCTGCTCGCGTTGGCCCACTGGATCGGTGCCCAGTGCGGCGCCAGCGTGGGCGTGTTCGGCGAGGCCGCCAACAGCGTCGGCGCGCAATGGGCGCGCGTGCTGCCCGGTCCGTCGGGTCTGCACGCTGGCCAGATGCTGTCGCAGCCGATGAAGGCGCTGCTATTGCTCAACGTGGAGCCGGTGCACGATGCAGCCGATCCCGCGACAGCGCGTGCCGCGCTCGAAGGCTCGGGCCTCGTCGTCGCGCTGACGCCGTTCCTCGATGCGGCGGTCGACAACGCCGACGTGCTGCTGCCGATCGCGCCGTTCAGCGAAACCGCCGGCACCTTCGTCAACGCCGAAGGCCGGGCGCAGAGCTTCCACGGCGTGGTCAAGGGGTATGGCGAATCGCGCCCAGCCTGGAAAGTGCTGCGCGTGCTGGCCAACCTGCTCGGTCTGCCGGGTTTCGACCACGACAGTTCCGAGTCGGTGCGCGACGAGGCGCTGGCTGGAGCCGACGCCGCAACGCGTCTGTCGAACGAGCCCGCATCCGCAGCGCTGGCCCCGGCGCCCGCGCTGCGCGGTCTGGAGCGTGTGGCCGACGTACCGATCTACTGCACCGATGCGCTGGTGCGCCGCGCCGCGTCGCTGCAGGCCACGCGTGATGCTCGCCCGCCCGCGGTGGGCTTGCCGAGCGTGCTGTGGTCGCAACTCGGGCTTTCGCCGGGTGCCAAGGTGCGCGTGGCGCAAGGTGCTGCGGCTGCGATCCTGCCGGCCGAAGAGACGCCGAGCCTGGCATCGACCGCGGTGCGCATCGCGGCAGGCCATGCGCACACCGCGTCGCTGGGCGCGATGTTCGGCGCTGTCACCGTCGAGAAGGCGTGACCCGCGATGACGATGCTCGCCCAGATCAACGACTACGGCGTCTCGATGCTCGGTGCCGAAGGCTGGTCCGCTGCGCTCGCGGTCGCTTGGAGCCTGGTGAAGATCGTGGCACTGGTACTGCCGCTGATGCTGTGCGTGGCCTATCTGACGCTGTGGGAGCGCAAGGCGATCGGCTGGTCGCAGATCCGCCCGGGTCCCAACCGCGTGGGGCCACTCGGCCTGCTGCAGCCGATTGCCGATGCGGTGAAGCTGATCTTCAAGGAGATCATCCGCCCGGCGGCTGCCAGCAAGGGGTTGTTCTTCCTCGGCCCGGTGATGACCATCATGCCGGCGCTCGCCGCTTGGGCGGTGGTGCCGTTCGGCCCCGAGGTTGCGGTGTCGAACATCAATGCCGGCCTGCTGTTCCTGATGGCGATCACCTCGATGGAGGTGTACGGCGTGATCATCGCCGGCTGGGCGTCGAACTCGAAGTACGCATTCCTCGGCGCGCTGCGCGCGTCGGCGCAGATGGTGAGCTACGAGATCGCCATGGGCTTCGCGCTCGTCGTGGTGCTGATGGTCTCGGGCAGCCTCAACATGACCGAGATCGTGCTGGTGCAGACGCGCGGCTGGTTCGCCGAGCACGGCGCCACGTTCCTGTCGTGGAACTGGCTGCCGCTGCTGCCGATCTTCCTGGTGTACTTCATCTCCGGCCTGGCCGAGACCAACCGCCATCCGTTCGACGTGGTGGAGGGCGAGTCGGAGATCGTGGCCGGTCACATGATCGAGTACTCGGGCATGGCATTCGCGATGTTCTTCCTCGCCGAGTACGCCAACATGATCCTGGTGTCGGTGCTGGCGGTCACGATGTTCCTCGGCGGCTGGAGCGCGCCGCTGTCGTTTGCGCTGCTGGGCATGGACACGCCGGGCTGGATCGCCAGGACCGCGTGGTTCTGGGATTGGTTCTGGCTGTTCGGCAAGACCTTTGCGGTCGTCACCGTGTTCCTGTGGGTGCGCGCCACGTTCCCGCGCTTCCGCTACGACCAGATCATGCGCCTGGGCTGGAAGATCTTCATTCCGGT
>DATKJN010000906.1:0-3337 GCA_035543655.1 Burkholderiaceae bacterium
CGCGCGGCCACTGCGCGCTGCGCGCAGCGCGCAGGGCGAGACGCATCGAGCGCTCCACGGCGTCGTAGTCGCCGAGCCAGAAGGTGAGCGTGGCGTGTTCCATCGCCACCTTCGCCAGCGCGCGCGGTTGGCGCGCGCTCAGCGATGCGAGCAGCGCTTGCGCCTGTTCGAACAGCGGCAGCACCTGCGTGATGCCGCCGCGTGCGCTGTAGTGGCCGGCGAGCGCGCCGGCCAGGTCGTGCAGCCAGTCGGCGCGCCGGCACTGCAGCGCGGTGCGCCACGCGAGTTCGACGTTGCCGATCTCCGGCCCGATCTCCTTCAGCGCCAACGCATGGTCGATGTCGTCGAACTCGCTGAATGGCGCCATCAGCACGGCCATCGCCTGCGCGTGCCGCTCCAGCGGCGGCTGGCTTGCGCGGTCGTCGGCGAGCAGATGGGCGCGCGCGAACTGCCGCAGCAGCGGGTGCATGCCGACGCGTCCATCGGCGCCGATGTCCACCAGCGAGGCGTCGGCCAGCGCCGCGATCTGGGCGGCACCGGCATCGGCGACGCGACACGCGGTATCCAGGCGCACGCTGCCGACGCACACCGACAGCGCGGCCAACCGCGGGCGCAGAGTCGGCTCCAACAGCTGCCACGACCGCTCGAAGGTGGCGCGCAGGCTGCGGTGCGCCGGGTGTTCGTCGACGCTGTCGCCGACCTCCAGCCACGCGCTGGCGTGGTCGGCCTCGCGCAGCAGCGCGGCCAGCGGCAGGTGACGGGTCCAGGCCGCGGCCAGCCGCAGTGCCAGCGGCAACCGGCCCAGCCGCTCGACCAGCGCGTCGAGTGCCGGGTCGTCATCGCGCAGCGGATGGCGAGGCGGTGCCTCTCTCGCGCGTGCGAGAAACAGTCGGCGCGCCGCCGCTGGCGCCAGCGGCCCGAGCGGCAGCAGCCATTCGGCCTCGATCGACAGCCGCGTGCGCGAGGTCACCACGCAACGCAGCCGCGCGTGACGCTGCAGCAGCCGTTGCAACAGGGGCGGCAGGCCGGGCAGGTGTTCGGCGTTGTCGAACAGCAGCAGCGTCGGCCGATCGGCAAGCCGTGCACCGACGGCCTCCGCGGCGTCGCCGTTGGCGGCCACGGGCACGCCGAGTTCGCGCGCCAGCCGCAGCATCACTTGATCCTCGCGCTCGAGGTCCTCGAGCGCGACCCACACGCATTCGTCGGCGTCGGCCAGCCCGCGCTGCAGCAGCTCGAGTGCGACGCTGCTCTTGCCGATGCCGCCGGGTCCGGTGATCGTCAGCAGGCGGCAGTCGCGCTCGTGCAGCAGGGCCAGCGCCTGCTGCATCTCGGCCTGGCGGCCGATCAGCGCGTCCGTCGACTCGGCGCAGACCTCGATGGCCGGCGGCGCGGCATCGAGCGCCACGGCGGCGCGGCGCCGCGTCGCCTGCACCAGCGCATCGGCCTCGTCGGCGCGTCCCAGGGCCTGCAGCGCGCGGCAGGCCTGTGCCAGCGCGGCTTCATCGCTCGGGTCGTGATCGAGCAGCGCGCGTGCCGCGGTCCAGGCCGCGATCGGCGCGGTCTGGCCAGCGGCCAGCAGCCGGTCGCGCCATGCCCGCTGCACTTGCAGGCGCCACTCCGCCAGCCAGCTATCGAAGGCCGCGCTGTCGCCGCCGTCCAGGCCTTGCAGCGGCACGGCCCATTCCTGCGCGGCGGCGTCACCGCCAGCGATCAGCGCGAGCGCATCGCTGGCCACCGGCCAGACCAGGCGCGCGCCATCGAGCGTGATGTCGGGCAACTCGAGCTGGCGCAGTTCCTGGATCAACTTGCGCAGGTTGCTGCGCGCGCGTTCCTGGTTGCGATCGGGCCAGAACAGCGCTGCTGCCTCGTCGCGGCTCAGGCCGTCGGGCCGTGCCGCCAGCACCGCGGCGAGTCGGTAGCGACGCTCGGGTGCAAACGCGCGGGCCTGCGGCTGCAGCAGCGCGGGCGGTCCGAGCAGTCGCACGACGGGGCGATCGATCGGGGGCGATGGCATCGGCACTCGAAGCCAAACAAGACGGGGCCTGAGCATGCCACCGCGATCCCGACCCTGCGGGCAGCCGCCACCCACATGCGTGGGGGGCCGCGCCTGCACGCCGCTAGCGCTTGACCACCGCCACCAGGTAGCGGCAGGGCGTGCGGCCGGCATTGCGGAACGCGCAGTCGGCGGCCGGTCCGAGCTCCAGGCAGTCGCCTGGGCGCAGGCGGTGCACTTGCGCACCCTCGGCGAATTCGAGCGCACCGGAGAGGACCCAGATGGCCTGTCGAATGAAGGCGAACGCCGCGGCGGGGTAGGCCACCTCGGCGCCGGGCGGGAACTCCACCTCGATCAAGTGCACGGGCAGGTCGGACAGCGGCGACACCTGCCGCCGCAGGTAGCCGGTGGCCGGGTCACGCCAGGTCGGCTGGTCTTCGCGCCGCACCAGGCGCGCGCCGGGCTCGTGGTCGGCGGCCAGCAGCGTGCTCAGGGTCATGCCGAGCGCGCCGCTGATGCGCCCGAGCAGCGCCGCCGTCGGGCTGGCTTCGCAGCGCTCCAGCTTGCTCAGCATCGCCTTCGACACGCCCGCGCGCTGCGCCAGGTCGTCGAGCGTCCAGCCGCGGCGTGCGCGTTCGTCGCGCAGGCGGCGGGCGATCAGCGGCGTGGGGTCGTGCGCATCCTTATCCATCATTGTTGACTTGAGTTGACGATGATGGAATGATGCCAGCAAACCACGAGGTGCACCATGCAGCCGACCCGCGTGCGCGATGCCACCGCCGACGACGTGCCGGCGATGCTGGCGATCTACAACGAGATCGTCGCCAACTCCACCGCGATCTACAGCTTCAAGCCGGCTTCGCTCGACGAGCGCCGCGAATGGTTTCGCGCGCGCACCGGCGCCGGCTGGCCGGTGCTGGCCGCGGTGCGCGGCGAGGAACTGCTGGGCTACGCGTCGTTCGCCGAGTTTCGTGGCGCATGGCCCGGCTATCTGCATTCGGTGGAGCACTCGGTCTACGTGCGTGCAGACAGCCGCCACCAGGGCATCGGCCGCGCGCTGCTGCAGGCCTTGTTGCCGATCGCCGCGCAGATGGGCAAGCACGTGATGATCGGCGGCATCGACGCTGCCAACCAAGGCTCGCTGCGCCTGCACGAGCGGCTCGGCTTTGAGCGCGTGGCGCATTTTCGCGAGGTGGGGCGCAAGTTCGATCGCTGGCTGGACTTGGTGTTCGTGCAGCGCTTCATCGATGCACCCGGTGCACCCCGCGCCGGCTCGTGATTCCGGCGCGCCGCGCGCCGCTTCGTGACTGCAGCGCGACGCCCGCCAAAACCGCACGCTCTTGT
>DATKJN010000907.1:0-3940 GCA_035543655.1 Burkholderiaceae bacterium
CGGCACCGCGCGGCGTGGTGTTCTTTCTGCACGGCAACGCCGGCAATCTGGAGAACTGGTTCGTCGACCTCGACTTCTTCCGGCAGGCCAACTTCGACCTCTTCATGATCGACTACCGCGGCTACGGCAAGAGCAGCGGCCGCATCGAGAACGAGGCCCAGCTACATGCCGACAGCAAGACCGCGTGGGATGCGATGGCGGCCGAGTACGCCGGCAAGAAGCGCGTGCTGTTCGGCCGCTCGCTGGGCACCGGCCTGGCCGTGCCGTTGGCCCTGCAGGTGCAACCCGACCTGACCATCCTCGCGTCGCCGTATGCCAGCATGCGCGCGCTGGCGGCCGAGGTGTACCCGTGGGTGCCGTCGGCGCTGTTGCGTTACCCGCTGGCGACCGACGCCGCGCTCGCCGGCCTGCGCACCCCGTTGCTGCTGGTGCACGGCGAGCGCGACGACCTGATCGCGCCGCACCACAGCGAGGCCTTGAAAAGGGCGCACCCGCCGGCCCGACTGCACATCGTGAAGGGCGCCGGCCACAACGATCTGCAGGCGTTCGATGAATACCTGCGCGCACTGCGCCAGGCGCTCGACGCCCTCTGAACCTCGCCGGGTCGGACGCGGCGATCACGTAGCATCGCGGGCTGCGCTTGCGCCAAACCGCAGCGCCCGGCCGTACTGGAGCCTTCATGACCGCCACCATCCTGCAATCCCTGCCCACCGGCCAACGCGTCGGCATCGCGTTTTCCGGCGGCCTCGACACCTCGGCCGCGGTGCACTGGATGCGCGCCAAGGGCGCGATCCCGTGCGCCTACACGGCCCACCTCGGCCAGCCCGACGAGACCGACTACGACGACATCCCGCGCAAGGCCAGGGCGTATGGCGCCGACATCGCAAGACTGATCGATTGCCGGCCGCAACTGGTGGCCGAAGGCATCGCCGCGATCCAGTGCAGCGCGTTCCATGTTTCCACCGGCGGCGCCACCTACTTCAACACCACGCCACTCGGCCGCGCGGTGACCGGCACCTCGCTGGTGGTGGCGATGCGCGACGACGGCGTCAACATCTGGGGCGACGGCAGCACCTACAAGGGCAACGACATCGAGCGCTTCTACCGCTACGGCCTGCTCGCCAACCCGCAGCTCAAGATCTACAAGCCGTGGCTCGACCAGCGCTTCATCGACGAACTCGGCGGGCGCAAGGAGATGAGCGAATACCTCATCGCGAACGGCTTCGACTACAAGATGAGCGTCGAGAAGGCCTACAGCACCGACAGCAACATGCTCGGCGCCACGCACGAGGCCAAGGACCTCGAGTTCCTCAACAAGGGCGTCTCGATCGTCAACCCGATCATGGGCGTGGCGTTCTGGCGCGACGACGTGGCGGTGAAGGCCGAGACCGTCAGCGTGCGCTTCGAAGAAGGGCAACCGGTCGCGCTCAACGGCCGCACGTTCAAGGATGCGGTGGCGCTGTTCGAAGAAGCGAACAAGATCGGCGGCCGCCACGGCCTGGGCATGTGCGACCAGATCGAGAACCGCATCATTGAAGCCAAGAGCCGCGGCATCTACGAGGCGCCGGGCATGGCGCTGCTGCACATCGCCTATGAACGGTTGGTGACCGGCATCCACAACGAGGACACCATCGAGCAGTACCGCAACCACGGCCGGCGGTTGGGCAAACTGCTGTACCACGGCCGCTGGTTCGATCCGCAGGCGATGATGCTGCGCGAGACCGCGCAGCGCTGGGTCGCGCGCGCCATCACCGGCGAGGTCTGGCTCGAACTGCGCCGCGGCAACGACTACTCGCTGCAGGACACGCAGAGCCCGAACCTCACGTACTCGCCCGAGCGCCTCACGATGGAGAAGAACGAGGGCGCGTTCACGCCGGCCGATCGCATCGGTCAGCTGACGATGCGCAACCTCGACATCATCGACACCCGCGCCAAGCTGGGCATCTATTCGAAGGTCGGCCTGCTCGGCGCCGATTCGGGTGTGCCGCTGCTGTCGCCCCCCGAGCAGGAGTGATCGGCATCGACGTCGCGAAAGCGCGCCTCGACCGGCTCGATGCGCTGCGCGGCGTGGCCATCGTGTGGATGGCGATTTTTCATTTCTGCTTCGACCTCAACCACTTCGGCTTCTTCGAGCCGAAGCACCGCTTCACGGTCGACGTGTTCTGGACCACGCAACGCACGATGATCGTGAGCCTGTTCCTGTTCTGCGCCGGGCTGGCGCAGGCGGTGGCGCTGGCCCAGGGCCAGTCGTGGCCGCGCTTCTGGAAGCGCTGGGCACAGATCGCCGGCTGTGCGGTGCTGGTGTCGATCGGCTCGTACTGGATGTTCCCGCGCAGCTGGATCTTCTTCGGCGTGCTGCATGGCATTGCCGTGTTGTTGATCGCGGTTCGCCTGCTGGCGCCGCTCGGACGATGGCTCTGGCTGCTGGGGGCGGTGGCGATCGTGCTGCCGCTGCTGTGGCGCCACGAGGCGTTCAATCCGCCGTGGTTGAGCTGGGTCGGGCTGGTCACCAAGAAGCCGCTGACCGAGGACTACGTGCCGGTGCTGCCGTGGCTCGGCGCGATGGCCTGGGGTCTGGCCACGGGCCAATGGCTGCTGTCGCATGCGCGCGGCGTGCTGGCCGGTCCGCTCCCCCGGCCGGCCGCGTGGCTGGCGCTGCTCGGCCGCTGGTCGCTGAGTTTTTACATGGTGCACCAGCCGGTTTTCATCGGCCTGTTGACGGCAGTGGTGGCACTGCGGCGCTGACGCGGCTTTTGGTTACGTTTTGACCCAATCTGCGACTCAGTGCACGCGCCAGTCGGCCGATAGGAACAGGCATGTCGTTCGTGTCGTTGTCGCAGGCCTACAAGATCGCGCCCAGCCGGCGCGACGCGGCGCGCACTCCGGTGGCCGCGCCACAGCAGACTCCGGCGGTCAACCCCGATGCGCAGCCGCGCCGCGGCCATGACGAGCGCGGCGACCCAGGGCACGAGCGCGCTCCCGACGCGCCGCACGGCCGCGATTGCGACAGCGCGAGCCGCTCGCCGTTGATGCGCGCGCTGGTGTTGGCGCTGCGGCCGGCCCGGCCGTCCAACGTGCGCGCCGACGTCGCGCTGGAGCGCGCCTTGATCGCGTTCGCGCGGGCGCTCAACCTGGCGTCGACCGACGCCGATTCGCCCGCGCAACCGGCTGCGGTGCGCGCCGACGAGGCGGCACGCCGCCGGGCGCAGCACGAAGAGGCCCTGCTGGATGCATTCGCCGCGCTGGCGCAGGCCGCCGGCCGGCCCCAAGCGCAGACGCGCGCCGCGCTGCAGGTCGAACTGGGGGATTTCCTGCACCAGCTCGCTCGCGAGCTCAACATCGACGACGACCGCGCCGGGGAAGCCACGCAACCCGGCAGCCTGATCAGCGTGCACGCGTAGCCGGGTCCGAGGCAGCAGCGGCCCAAGCTACGATGCGCGCCATGGCAGCGCGTCAGGTGTTGTTCGGATTCCATGCAGTCACCGTGCGGCTGAAGACCGCGCCGGAGTCGGTGCACGAGATCCATGTCGATGCGTCGCGCCGCGACGCCCGCATGCGGCAGTTCGTCGTGCGCGCGCGGGAGGCCGGTGCGCGCCTGTTCGACAGCGACGACGCCAAGCTGCAGCGCCTGTGCGGCACGCACAACCACCAGGGCGTGGTGGCGCGTGTCGACGCGGTGTTCAAGGCGCGCACGATCGACGAGGTGCTCGAGGACGTGCAGGGCGCACCGCTGCTGCTGTTGCTCGATGGGGTCACCGACCCGCACAACCTCGGCGCTTGCTTGCGCGTGGCCGATGGTGCCGGCGCGCACGCGGTGATCGCGCCCAAGGACCACGCCGTGGGCATCAACGGCACGGTCGCCAAGGTGGCCAGCGGCGCTGCCGAGACCGTGCCTTACCTGATGGTGACCAACCTGTCGCGCTGCATCGCGGCGCTGAAG
>DATKJN010000908.1:0-5880 GCA_035543655.1 Burkholderiaceae bacterium
GGTGCGCATGGATGTCGCGACGCATCTGGGCGATGCTGGCGGCATCGGCCAGGATGGATTCGATCAAACGCATGGTGGCTCCAGCTTTCGCAGGGGGCAACCAGTGTACGCCGGGGCCCTACGCGCTCTGGCCGGCGGGGAAATACCGGCCCCGCGGGCACGTGGCCCGGCGAGCCGGGGAGGCCGTCAGACGCGCACGCCGCCGAATTCGGTCAGCATCGTCAGGTCGACGAAGGACGACGCGACGTGGTCGCGGGCCCCATAGTTGACCAGGAAGCCGCCGAGATCGAGGCCCTGGATCGACTCGATCGCGGCGATCAGGGCCTCGCGGTTGGCGCCCTTGCCGGCGCGCCTCAGGCCTTCGGTGAAGATCCTTGCCGCCACGTAGCCTTCGATGCTGGAGTAGTTGGGCTTGTGGTCGCCGCCCGCCTTCTGCACGGCGGCGAGGTACTCGCGCGCGACCGGCGACTTGGGCTGGAATGGGAACGGCATCACCTGGCTCACGGCGACGCCGCGCGCGTCGGGGCCGAGTTCGTCCGACAGCGCCTGCGTGCCGACGAACGACACGTTGTAGAACGTGCCGCCGAAGCCGGCCTTGCGCGCCTCGCGCACGAAGGCTGCGCAGCTCTTGTAGGCGCTGATCTGCACGATTGCATCGGGTGCCTTCGACATGATGGCCTGCACAGCGGCGGTCACGGCCACCGTGTTGCGCTCGACCAAGCCGATCGCCACCGGCTCCAGGTTGTGCGCCTTCAGCGCCCGCACCACGCCGTCGAGGCCGGCCTGGCCGTAGCTGTCGTTCTGGCGGAACACGGCGATCTTCTTCAGGCCCATCGTCGTCAACTGCTTGACGATGGCTGCGGTTTCATCGAAGTAGCTGGCGCGCACGTGGAACACGTAGCGGCTGAACGGCTCGCGCAACGCCTCGGCGCCGGTGAACGGACCGAAGAACGGCATCTTGCTCTGGTTCACCAGCGGCAACGCGGCCAGCGAAGTCGGCGTGCCGACGTAGCCGAACAGCGCGAACACGTCTTCCTTGATGAGCGCCTCGGTGTTCGCTTTGCACTTGTCGGGTTCGTACATGTCGTCCAGCGTGCGCAGTTCGATCTGCGCCCCATGCACGCCGCCGGCGGCATTGACCGCGTCGAAGCACAGCTTCGCGCCGCGGTTCATCTGGATGCCGAGCTGCGCGGCGGCACCGGAGAAGGCGGCCGACTGGCCGAGCACGATGCGGCGGTCGAACTGGGCCAGCGCGGGCATGGCCACGGCGGCGCTGGCAGCGGCCAGGCGCGTGAGGACGGTGCGGCGTTTCATGGGAGCGTCCCTATGTAAACCGGGACATAGCCCGTGTGCTGCGAGGGTAGTGCGCGCGTGTGCGCCGTGGACGCCTCCGGACACGAAGGCGGCCGGGGTGCGCACTACTTAATGCGCTGAGGCGTGAATTGCTTCGCGCTGGCCCGCACTGGCTGTGGAAGGGTCTGGCCGCGGTCATCGATGCGGCGCGGCGCGGTCCGCGCGGCGCGTGTCAGACGCCGTGTGCTCAGACGCGCACGCGGCCGTCGTCGGTGAGCATCGACAGGTCGACGAAGCGCGACGCCACGTGGCTCTTGCCGCCATAGCCGACCACGAAGCCGCCGAGGTCGAGGCTTTGCACGGACTCCAGCCCGTTGATCAGCGCGTCGCGACTCGGCGCGCGGCCGGCGCGGCGCAGACCTTCTATGAACAGCTTGGCCGCGACATAACCTTCCATGCTCGAGTAGTTGGGCTTGTTGTCGCCACCGGCCTTCTGCACCGCGGCGAGGTACTCGCGCGACAGCGGCGTGGTCAGGCTGAACGGGAACGGCATCACCTGGCTGACCACCACGCCCATGGCCTGGCGGCCGAGCTCGTCGGCCAGCGCCTGCGTGCCGACGAACGACACGTTGTAGAACGTGCCACCGTAGCCGGCCTTGCGCGCCTCGCGGATGAAGGCGGCGCAGCTCTTGTAGGCACTGATCTGCACCACCGCGTCAGGCTGCTGGGGCACGATGGCCTGCACGGCGGACTCCACGGCGACGGTGTTGCGCTCGACCAGACCCACGCCCACGGGTTCGAGATTGAGCGCCTTCAGTGCGCGCACCACGCCGTCGTAGCCGGCTTGGCCGTAGCTGTCGTTCTGCCGAAAGATCGCGATCTTCTTCAGGTTCAGCGACGTCAGCTGTTTGACGATCAGCGCGGTTTCGTCGTAGTAGCTCGCACGCACGTGGAATACGTAGCGGCTGAACGGGTCGCGCAGCGCCTCGGCGCCGGTGAACGGGCCGAAGAACGGCACCTTGTGCTGGTTGACCAGCGGCAGCGCGGCCAGCGAGGTCGGCGTGCCCACGTAGCCAAACAGCGCGAACACCTCTTCCTTGTTGATCAGCGCGTCGGTGTTGGCTTTGCACTTGTCCGGCTCGTACATGTCGTCCATCGTGCGCAGCTCGATTTGCGCACCGTTGACGCCGCCGGCCGCGTTGACGCTGTCGAAGTACAGCTTCGCGCCGCGATTCATCTGGATGCCCAACTGCGCCGCCGGTCCGCTGAACGCGGCCGACTGGCCGAGCACGATGCGGCGTTCGCTTTGCGCCACGGCCGGCCTGCCAATCGATGCGGTGGCGGCCGCGAGGTGTTGCAGGACGTGGCGGCGGTTCAACGAATTCATGGCGGACCTCTTGTGCGGGTGGCTGGCCTGTCACGCAGGCGACGACGAGTGTAAATGTGCGCTTGCTACACCTGGACCCTCGGTTCGGCGGGATCGCCACCGCCGAGCGTGTCAAAAAACCGATATGCGATAGTGAGGCCATGGACAGCCCCTCCCAGACCCTGGTGCGTGGCGCTTGCCCGCACGACTGCCCCGACACCTGCGCGCTGCGCATCACCGTGCAGGACGGCCGCGTGGTCAAGGTCCAGGGCGACCCCGACCACCCGCCCACGCACGGCGCGCTGTGCACCAAGGTGTCTCGCTACGCCGAGCGCACGCATCATCCCGAGCGGGTGCTGCACCCGTTGAAGCGCGTCGGGCCAAAGGGCAGCGGCCAGTTCGCGCGCATCGGCTGGGACGAGGCGCTCGACACCGTGGCCTCGCGCCTGCGCGAGATCGCCGAGCGCGCGCCCGAGGCGGTTCTGCCGTACAGCTATGCCGGCACGATGGGCCTGGTGCAGGGCGAGGCGATGGCGCTGCGCGTCTTCCACAAGCTGGGCGCGAGCTTTCTCGATCGCACCATCTGCTCCAGCGCGGGCGGCGAGGCGCTGGCTGCCACTTACGGCGGCAAGGTCGGCATGCACCTGGAGCACTATGCCGAGAGCAAGCTGATCGTGATCTGGGGCAGCAACTCGATCACCTCGAACCTGCACTTCTGGACCTTCGCGCAGCGGGCCAAGCGCAACGGCGCCAAGCTGTGGTGCATCGACCCGCGCCGCACCGAAACCGCCGAGAAGTGCCATCGCCACCTCGCGCTGCTGCCGGGCACCGACGGCGCGCTGGCGCTGGCGGTGATGCACGAGCTGATCACCCGTGGCTGGCTCGACGACGACTACATCGCGCGCCACGTGCGAGGGTTCGATCAGCTGCGCGCCAAGGCGCTGGAGTGGACGCCGGAACGTGCCGCGGCCGAGTGCGGCCTGCAGGCCGACGACATCCGCGAGTTGGCGCGCGAGTACGGCAACACGCAGCCGGCAGCGATACGCCTCAATTACGGCATGCAGCGCGTGGCCGGCGGCGGCAACGCGTCGCGCCTGATCGCCTTGCTGCCGTGCCTCACCGGTGCGTGGCGCCATCGCGCCGGTGGGCTGCTGCTGTCGTCGTCGGGCTGGTTCAAGAGCGTGCGCAACGATGCCGCGCTCTACCAGCCGCAGCTGCTGGCCGGCCGCAAGCCGCGCACGATCAACATGACCACGATCGGCGACGACCTGCTGCGTGAAACCTCGCCGCAGTTCGGTCCGAAGATCGAGGCGCTGGTGGTCTACAACAGCAACCCGGTCGCGGTGGCGCCGGACTCCAGGCGCGTGGTGCAGGGCTTTCAGCGCGAAGACCTGTTCACCGTGGTGCTCGAGCACTTCATGACCGACACCGCCGATCATGCCGACATCGTGTTGCCGGCCACCACGCAGCTCGAGCATCTGGACGTGCACCTGTCGTACGGCCACACCTATGCGATGTGGAACCAACCAGCGATCGCGCCCATCGGCGAAGCCAAGCCCAACTCGCAGATCTTCCGCGAACTGGCGCAGCGTCTCGGCTACAGCGAGCCGTGTTTCCAGGACAGCGACGAGGACCTCGCGCGCGCCGCATTCCCGGGGCTCGACTTCGATGCGCTCCGACGCGACGGCTGGGTCAAGCTGCCGCTGCCCGAAGCGCCTTTTGCCGAAGGCCACTTCCTCACGCCGGACGGCAAGGTGCACGTCGACGCACCGGGCTACGGCGTGCCGGACTACGTGGCGCCGTTCGAAGGCGCGCGCTCGCCACTGGCCACCAAGTACCCGCTGGCAATGATCTCGCCACCGGCGCGTAACTTTCTCAACTCGAGTTTCGTCAACGTGGGCAGCCTGCGCGAGGCCGAGCGCGAGCCGCTGGTCGAGATGCACCCGCAGGACGCCGCGTCGCGCGGCATTGCCGACGGCGCGCTGGTCGAGGTGTTCAACGAGCGCGGCAGCTACCACTGCCGTGCGCGCATCGGCGAGCGCGCGCGACCCGGCGTGATCAACGGGCTCGGCGTGTGGTGGCGCAAGTTCGGCGTGCGCGGCACCAATGTGAATGAGTTGACCAGCCAACGCCTCACCGACATCGGCCGGGCGCCCACGTTCTACGACTGCCGCGTCGAGGTGCGGCCGGCTTGAGCTGGCTTGCGCCGGTGCCGTGCTGCGGCGTGCGCTCCTGATGGCGGCCCTGGGCGGCGCGGCCGTGGTGCTGCTGCTCGCCGGCACGGTGTGCCTGACCAGCGGCTGTTCGACGCTCGGCTACATCGGGCAGTCGGTTGGCGGCCATCTCGATCTGCTGCAGCGTGCTCGTCCGGTCGAGCAGTGGCTGGCAGAGGCCGGCACCGCCGAGCCGCTGAAGCGCAAGCTCGCGCTGTCGCAAAAGATGCGCAGCTTTGCCGTGAGCGAGCTGAAGCTGCCCGACAACACGAGCTACACGCGTTACGCCGACGTCGGCCGGCCGGCCGTCGTGTGGAACGTGGTGGCCACGCCGGAGTTGTCGCTCAAGCTCAAGACCTGGTGCTTTCCGGTCATGGGCTGTGTCGGCTACCGCGGCTACTTCGACAGGGCCGGCGCCGACGCCCTCGCGGCGGAATTGCGTGCCCAGGGCTTGGAGGTCGACGTGTACGGCGTGCCGGCTTACTCCACGCTCGGCTGGACCAATTGGATGGGCGGCGATCCGCTGCTGTCCACCTTCATCGGCTGGCCCGACGGGGAATTGGCACGGCTGGTGTTCCACGAGCTCGCGCACCAGGTGGCCTACGCCGCGGACGACACCGCATTCAACGAGTCGTTCGCAGTGGCGGTGGAACGCATCGGCGGCACCCGCTGGCTCGCACAGGAGGGCGACTCACAGGCGCTGCGCGAATTCGAGGCGGTGCAGCTGCGGCGCGACGAATTTCGCTCGCTGACGCTGAAGACGCGCACCGCGCTGGCCGCGCTCTACGCCGCAGCGCTGTCCGACGACGACAAGCGGCGCCGCAAGGCCGAGCTGTTCGACGCGATGCGCACCGACTATGCGCGCCTGAAGACCGAGCACTGGGGTGGATTCGCGGGCTACGACTCGTTCATCGCACGCGCCAACAATGCCGCGCTGGCGGTGCAGGGCGCCTACAACGACCTGGCGCCCGATTTCGAGCGCCTGTTTCAACGCAAGGGCGGCGACTT
>DATKJN010000909.1:0-6952 GCA_035543655.1 Burkholderiaceae bacterium
AGCCTGGCGTGGCCGGCTTGGCCGAGGTGTGCAGCGCAGCGCACCCCGATGCCACCCAGTTCGATCGCAAGAGCAAGTACTTCGACGCGAAATCCACGCGCGAGACGCCGCGTTGGATGCACGTGGATGTCAAGCTCAAGAAGAAGACGCGCCTGTTGAGCCTTCGCGAGATGCGCGAGCGGCCCGAGCTGGCCGACATGATCGTGCTGCGCGCGGGCAACCGACTGTCGATCACGCCGGTCGAGCCTGATCAGTGGCGCGCCGTGCTGGCCCTGCTGCGGGCCTGAGTCAGGCCCACCTTGATCTCCTGGTTGGAGCCGCTGCTGGCGGCCGAGTTGCTGCTGCTTGGTGGCGTGGTCGGTTTCCTCGCCGGCCTGCTCGGCGTGGGTGGTGGAATGATGATGGTGCCGTTCGTCACCTTCATGCTGTCGCGCCGCGGCGTCGAACCGGCGCTGGCCGTGAAGATGGCCATCGCCACCTCGATGGCCACCATCGTGTTCACCTCGATCTCGAGCCTGCGCGCGCACCACGCACACGGCGCGGTGCGCTGGCCGATCGTGCGAGCGATGGCGCCCGGCATCGTGGCCGGCGGCCTGTTGGCCGGGGCTGGCGCGTTCGCGCTGCTGAAGGGCTCCTGGCTGGCGATCGCATTCGCCGTGTTCGTCGGGTACTCGGCGACACGCATGTTGGTCAGGCGCGGTGCCGTTGCCACCCGCACGATGCCTGGGCGGTGGGCGCAAAGCGCGGTCGGCATGGGCATCGGCTTTCTGTCGGCGCTCGTCGGTGCGGGCGGGGCTTTCATGTCGGTGCCCTTCATGACGCGCGGCGGCGTGCCCATCCACAACGCCGTGGCGACCAGCGCAGCCATCGGCTTGCCGATCGCACTGGCGAGCACGGCCGGCTACGTCATCGGCGGCTGGAACCTTCCTTCGGTGGTACCCGGTGCGTTGGGCTACGTGGTGCTGCCCATGCTGGTGGTGATCTCGGTCGCGAGCATGAGCACCGCGCCGCTGGGCGCCCGCGTGGCGCACGCCACCGACATTCGGAAGCTGACGGTGGTCTTCGCCGCGTTGCTGTACTCGCTGGCGGCCTACATGGTGTGGCGCGGACTGACCGCGTGAGCCGTCAACTCGCCACCGGATCGAACCGGATGCTCGCCAGGGCCACGGTGTTGCCGCCCCGCCGGCGCGCCTCGCCCAACGCAGCCTCACACGCTGCCATCAGGTCCGCCTGCGTGTGTGCGGTGTGCGGGAAGCTCGCCACCCCCATCGACACCGAAAAGCCGAGATCCTCGCCGTCGAGCACCACGATCTGGGTGGCGCATTGGCGGCGCAAGCCTTCCATGCGCGAATGCGCCGTGGCCAGTCCCACGCCCGACAACAAGACACCGAAGCGGCGCACCTGCAAACGGCACGAGGCGTCCATGGCGCGGGTGTTGCCCCTCAGCAGCCGCCCCATCGCCTCGAGCACCTGGTCTTGGGCCCGCTCGCCGAGCGCCGCCACTCGCTCGCTGTCGTCATCGATCTCGATCAGCACCATCGCAAACTCGCGGTGCTCGCGCGTGGACAGGTCGACCTCGCGCCGGAACTGGTCTTCGAAGTTGGCGCGTGTAGCCAGGCCCGTGGCGCTGTCGCGCATCAGCTGCTCGCCGAACTCGCGGCGCAATTGCTGCGTGGCGAGCTGGTGCTGCTCGATTTGCTCAATGGCCGCCTGCAACTGCGCCTCGCGATGCCGTTGCGAAGAAAGGTCGCGCCACAGGCACGCCAGCACGCGGCGTCCGCCCAGCTCGGTGACGAGGCGCAGCACTTCCCAGTCGTGCTTGGCCTCGCGCCAATCGAACCGGTGTTCACTGCTGAGCTGTCGGCCGTGCGCCAATGCGGTCTGGTCGGCTGCGCGCATGGCCGCGCCCAACGTGGGGTCGAGCAGTTCGGTGTCGCTGTGCCCGATCACTTGATCGAGCGAACGGCCATAGAACGCCGCCATCGATTCCGACGCGGCCAGGTATCGCCCATCGGCCGCATCCTTCAGCCCGAACATCACCCCGGGCAGAGAGGCAAAGGCGAAGAGCGTGCGGCCTGCGGCCCCCAGCAACGCTGGGTCCTGGCGCATGGCGTTCGTCGCCGATTGCGCATGAGGGTTGGTCTCGGCATCTGCGGTCATGTCGAACGCTTCTGGCGGCCATCCAGCGGCATGGTGCGAGGCATGATATCCGGCTGAATCGCATTCGTCACGAACGTGCGTGGTCTCGCCGGTGCGGCGCCGCCTCAAGAGCGTGATGGATTGACACCCAGCAATCGTGGTCCCCCGTGCGAACCCTGCCCCTAATGTCGAATGAGCATCGCTCCATACCTGCGTGAAATCGGCCGCGGCGCCCAGGGCGCCAGGTCGCTCAAGGCCGATCAGGCCCACGACCTGATGGCGCAAGTTCTCGACGACCACACGAGCGCGCTCGAAGTGGGCGCATTCGCCATCGGCATGCGCATGAAGGGCGAAACGGTCGACGAGTTGATCGGCTTCGTGCAGGCACTGCACGAACGACTGGCGACGGTGCCGACCGACCGACCGGTGGTCGCGATCGCGAGCTACAACGGGGCCCGTCGGCTGCCGAACCTGGTGCCCCTGCTGGCACTGAGCCTCGCGCGCGCCGGCGTGCGTGTCCTGGTGCATGGCCTCACCCACGATCCGGACCGCGTGACCACCGCCCAGGTGTTCCAGGCGCTCGGCCAAGAGCCCGTGGCGTCGCTCGACGCCGTACAAGCCGAGTGGGCGCGTCACGGGTGCGCTTTTGTGCCCACGCCGCTGCTCTCGCCACCGCTCGAGCGCCTGTTGCAGGTGCGGCGCACGATCGGGCTGCGCAACAGCGGGCACACGATTGCCAAGATGCTCGACCCGGTGCGCGGGGCACCCTGCCTGCGCCTGCTGAGCCACACCCACCCCGAGTTCGGCCAACTGATGGCCGGCTACGCCGAACGCGCGCATGCCCACATGGGGTTGCTGCGCGGCACCGAAGGCGAGGCGGTCGCCGACCCGCGCCGCCTGCCGCGCCAGCAGATCTGGCTGGGCGGCATCCGCCAGGTCGACTTGGCGAGCGAACCGGAGCCGGGGTCGCTCGCCACCTTGCCCGAGTTGCCGACGGCCATCGACCCGGCCACCACCGCGGCGTGGATCGAGGCCACGTTGCGTGGCGAGCATCCCGTGCCCGCACCGATCGCGCGCCAAATCGAATTGCTTTTGACTGCAGTGGCGCGTCTGCCATCCGCCGCACTGCCGCCCGGGTGAGCCAGCCCGGCGTTTGGTCGGCAAAACGGGCTAGAATCGCCCTCTTTGCCAAACTGGCAGCCCGCTGCGGGCCGTCCGTACTGGCCGCGTCGCGCAGCATGCACCGATCGACCGTCGGAGCCCGGCACCGCCAAGGAAACTTCTGAAGCCTTCATGACAACCATTCGCGTCAAGGAAAACGAGCCGTTCGATGTGGCCCTGCGCCGCTTCAAGCGCACGATCGAGAAACTGGGCCTGCTCACCGAGTTGCGCGCCCGCGAGTTCTACGAAAAGCCCACCGCCGAGCGCAAGCGCAAGAAGGCTGCAGCAGTCAAGCGCCACTTCAAGCGCGTGCGCAGCATGCAGCTGCCGAAGAAGCTGTACTGAGATCCGCCGGCGCTCGAGCCGGCTACCAGCAGCCCGAGCCCGCGCGGTGAGCAAGCCGCAGCGGGCTTTTGTTTTGAGAGGCGTCGATGAGTTTGAAAGACCGCATCACCGAAGACATGAAGGAAGCCATGCGCGCCAAGCAGGCCGAGCGCCTGTTGACCATTCGCATGCTGCTGGCCGCCTGCAAGCAGAAGGAAGTCGACGAGCGCATCACGCTGGACGACGCGGCGGTCATCGGCATCGTCGACAAACTGATCAAGCAGCGCAAAGACTCGGTGGCGGCCTTCTCGCAGGCGGGCCGCACCGACTTGGTGAACAAGGAGACCGCCGAGATCGCGGTGCTCGAGGCGTACCTGCCACAGCGGCTCGATGCCGCGCAAATCGCCGCCGAGGTGGCACGCATCGTCGCGCAGACCGGTGCCGCCGGTCCGGGCGACATGGGCAAGGTGATGGGCGCGGCAAAGGCGCAGTTGGCCGGCAAAGCCGACATGGCACTGGTGTCGACCGCCGTGAAGCAAGCTCTGGCCAAGTGAACGAGGAAACGATGAACAGTCCGCAGTTGCCAGTGCGCCCGATCGCCGCCGACGTGTGCGTCGCACCGCAGTTGACACCGGAGTCGATGGCCGAGGCCGCGCGAGCAGGCTTTCGCAGCGTGGTGAACAACCGGCCCGATTTCGAGGAAGGTCCGCACCAGCCCACAAATGCGAGCATCGAAGCCGCCGCCCGCGCGGCCGGGTTGGAGTACCGGTACCTCCCGGTAAACAGCAGTTTCCAGACACCCGAAGAGATCGCCGCGATGGCGCGGCTGATCGATGAGTTGCCGCGCCCGATGCTGATGTTCTGCCGCAGCGGCGCGCGCAGCACGCGGCTCTACGCGGCCGCATCGTCGCTGTGAGCATCGCCTAGGACATTCCCTAGGCACCCCGGATCGCGCGCCTGTTTTCGCGCGCGCACGACAGCGCTGTCCCTACACTTGCGGCCGTTCCGCCGCGCGCGAGGGTGCGGCTCGCACGACTCGGGGAAGAGCTTGCATCGATCCATCACGGGGTTCATCGACACAGTCGATGCAGTGTCCAGGCGCTTGGGGCAAGTGTCCGCGTGGTTGGTCGCCCTGGCTTGCGCCGTGAGCGCCGTCAACGCCATCGTGCGCTACCTGTTCAGCGTGGGCTCCAATGCGTTCCTCGAGCTGCAGTGGTACCTGTTCGCGGGCACGGTGTACTTCGGCGCTCCCATTCTGCTCAAGCTCAACGAACACGTGCGCGTCGACGTGATCTACGGCGGCCGCGCCGGGCGCACCAAGGCCTGGATCGACCTGCTCGGCTTGATTGTCTTCTTCATGCCGGTGTGCGTGGCGATGGTGCTGCTGTCGTACAACTTCGTGCACGACTCGTACGTGCAGAACGAGATGTCGATCAGTTCCGGCGGCTTGCTGCGTTGGCCGGTGAAGATCCTGATCCCGATCGGCTTCGCACTGCTCACGATCCAGGGCGTGTCCGAGATTCTCAAGCGCATCGGCTTCCTGTCCGGCACGTACAACATGGACACGCACTACGAGAGGCCGCTGCAATGATCACGATGGAGAACGCCGCGCCGATCATGTTCGCGTCGCTCGTCGCGATCATGCTGATCGGCTTCCCGGTCGCGTTCTCTCTGGCGGCGCTCGGCCTCGGATTCGGCTATCTGTCGGTGTACCTGGGCTTCTTTCCGGAAGCCTTCATGGCCAATCTGCCGCTGCGCGTGTTCGGCATCATGTCGAACGAGTTGCTGCTGGCGATCCCCTTCTTCACCTTCATGGGCGCCATCCTCGAGCGCTGCGGCCTGGCCGAAGACCTGCTTGAAGGCACCGGCCAGCTGTTCGGCGCGGTACCCGGTGGCCTCGGCTTCGCCGTGATCATCGTTGGTGCCATCCTCGGCGCGATCACCGGTACCGTGGCGGCGAGCGTGATCGCCATGGGCGTGATCTCGCTGCCGATCATGATGCGCTACGGCTACAACATGCGCTACGCCACCGGCGTGATCGCGGCATCGGGCACCATCACGCAGCTGATTCCGCCGTCGCTGGTGCTGGTGGTGCTGGCCGACCAGCTCGGGCGCTCGGTGGGCGACATGTACAAGGGCGCCATCGGCCCATCGATGCTGCAGACCGGCATCTTCCTGGCCTACACCGCCATCCTCGCACTGCTGTATCCAAAGATGATGCCGCCGCTGCCGCCCGAGGCGCGCATGGCACGCGGGTGGACCCTGTGGAGCAAGGTGCTGTGGGGCATGGTCCCATCGGTCGTGCTGATCTTCCTGGTGCTCGGCACGATCTTCATGGGCTTGGCCACGCCCACCGAGGCTGGCGCACTCGGCGCTTTGGGTGCGGTGATCCTGGCGGCCCTGCATCGCCGCCTGACCTGGACACTGCTATGGCAAGGCATGGATGCCACCGCGCGCATCTCGGCGATGGTGATCTTCATCCTGATCGGCTCGACGGTGTTCTCGCTGGTGTTCCAGGGCGTCGATGGCAACAAATGGGTCGAGCACATGCTGTCGGGGCTGCCTGGCGGCCAGATCGGCTTCCTGATCGTCGTCAACATCTTCGTGTTCTTCCTCGCGTTCTTTCTCGACTTCTTCGAGATCGCGTTCATCATCGTGCCGCTGCTGGCGCCGGTGGCCGACAAGATGGGCATCGACCTGATCTGGTTCGGCGTGCTGTTGTGCGTGAACATGCAGACCTCGTTCATGCACCCGCCGTTCGGCTTCGCGCTGTTCTACCTGCGCGGCATCGCCGATCAGATCTACAAGAACAAGTCGCTCGAGCGCCCGATCCTGTCGAAAGACATTTACCTCGGCGCACTCCCATGGGTGGTGATGCAGTTGATGTTGGTGGCGATCGTGATCTTCTGGCCCGGTTCTGTCACCTCTTGGCTCGACAAGGAGCAGAAGCTCGACATCGACAAGGCGAATCAGATGCTCGAGCAGATGGGCACACGCCAGCGCAGCGAGCCCGCGCCGGCCGACAACCTGACGATCCCGGCACCATCGGCACCGGCCTCGCCACCCGCGGAGGATCCGATGGAAGCGGTGCGGCGCACGCTGGAGCAGGACAAGAACAAGAAGCCCTGAGCGGCAAACCCGCAAAGCAAAACCCGCACCGTTGGGCGGTGCGGGTCGCGGCTTGAGACTGCGCAGCGCGTCGACCGTTTGAGGTCGGGCGGCGAAACCAGGCGCGCTACAGCTTCTGCGACTGCATGAAGTCGTCGAAGCCCGACTCGGTGAAGCGGAACCACAGGTTCGCGTCGCGGCGGAAGTTGGCGTAGTCCTC
>DATKJN010000910.1:0-3846 GCA_035543655.1 Burkholderiaceae bacterium
CCATGTGTTCTACCTGGGTACCAAGTACAGCAAGGCCATGAACGCGACCTACCTCGACGAAGCTGGCAAGCCGCAGCTGATGGAGATGGGCTGTTATGGAATCGGCGTCACACGAATCCTGGGCGCAGCGATCGAACAGGGTCATGACGAACGCGGCATCGTCTGGCCCGATGCGATGGCGCCATTTCTCGTCGTGGTCTGCCCGATCGGCTACGACCGCAGCGACGACGTGCGCCAGGCCGCCACGCACTTGCACGATCAGCTCGAGTCACTTGGTATCGACACGATCCTCGACGATCGTGGTGAACGCCCGGGCGGAATGTTCGCCGACTGGGAGTTGATCGGCGTGCCACATCGGGTGGTCGTATCGGAGCGCGGCTTGAAAGAAGGCCAGATCGAGATTCAGGGACGGCGCGACGCCGTTGCCAGCAAGGTGCCCCTCGCCGATGCCTTGCGCGCGCTGCGCGAGCGCCTGCAAGTCTGATCGCCATGGTGCGGCCCAGGTGGGCAACGCGGCTACGCGGCACTTGCATCGCAGTCGCTCTTGCCGGCGCTCCTGCGGCGTTCGCGGGTGCGCAGCTCGAAGAGCCGCTGGCCAATTCAGTGCGTTCGGCCTTGTCGGCGGCAGTGCTCGACGCGGGGCCACCGCGGCCCTCTTTCCAGTCGATCGACGACCGCTTGCTGTACCTGCGCTGGCTCGGCGAAATGAGCGAGCGATTGAAGCGCCGCAAGTCCGAGCACGCCACCCGCGTGGAGTTTCTCGAGACGCTTTGGTATGAGAGTCGGCGCGCCGGCCTCGAGCCCGAATTGGTGCTCGGTCTGATTCAAGTCGAGAGCGGCTTTCGCAAGTACGCGGTGAGCCGCGCGGGTGCGATCGGCTACATGCAGGTCATGCCGTTCTGGTCGCGCCTGATCGGTGATGGCGATTCCGCGCGGCTGTTCCACATGCAGGCCAACCTGCGCTTTGGCTGCGTGATACTGCGCCACTACCTCGACATGGAACGCGGCGATTTGTTCCTCGCCCTCGGGCGCTACAACGGCAGCCGCGGCCGGCCCGAGTACCCGAACGCTGTGTTCGCGGCGCGGCGCCTCTGGCTGCGCGCGGACGCAACCGCGGCAGCGTCGGCCTCGTCAACCCAGCGCTGACTACAGTCCGGTCCAGGCCTTGGGTTGCGCGCCGTCGATGCCCAGCAATGCGAGCGCTCGCTCGACGGTGTCTTGGACCAGTTCATCGATCGAACGGGGCCGGTGATAGAACGCCGGCAGCGGTGGAAAGACGATCGCACCCATTTCGGTCGCCGCGGTCATGTTGCGCAGGTGCGCGAGATTGAGCGGCGTCTCGCGCACCATCAGCAGCAGCTTGCGCCGCTCCTTCAGCATCACGTCGGCGCTGCGCGTCAGCAGGTTGTCGGACAGGCCGTGAGCCACCGCGGCCAGCGTCTTCATGGAGCACGGCGCGATGGCCATCGCGGCGGCGTCGAAGCTGCCGCTGGCGATGCAGGCACCGATATCGGCCGGCGCGTGGCTGTGGTCGGCCAGTGCGTCGAG
The DNA here is from genome assembly GCA_035543655.1 of Burkholderiaceae bacterium. GTDB lineage: Bacteria > Pseudomonadota > Gammaproteobacteria > Burkholderiales > Burkholderiaceae_C > JAEUPI01. The sequence continues at coordinate 1,549 of DATKJN010000910.1, forward strand.
CGCCTTGCGGTCGAGCTCGAGTTCGTGATGCGCGTTGAGAACGCCGGCGGTTGTCACGACCAGATGCGTCTCGACGCCGAGCGTGCGTGCACGTTGCAGCATCCGCACGCCGTAGATGGCGCCGGTGGCTCCGGTCAGACCGACCACCAGGCGCCGGGTTACGGCCATACCGAACGCGAGTGCACTGGGCGGCTCAGGCGGTGAGCAGCTGTTGCAGCTCGCCGGACTGGTACATCTCCATCAGGATGTCCGAGCCGCCGACGAACTCGCCATTGACGTAGAGCTGCGGAATCGTCGGCCAGTTGGCGTACTGCTTGATGCCTTGTCGCACGGCATCGTCTTCGAGCACGTTGACGGTGGTCAGCTCGTTCACGCCGCAGGCGTTCAGCACCTGCATGGCCCGGCCGGAGAAGCCGCACATCGGGAACTGTGCGGTGCCCTTCATGAAGAGCACGACGCGGTTGCTCTTGACCAGGTTGTCGATGCGCTTTTGTGTGTCGTCCATGGGGGTGAAGTCCTGTCGGATCCGAATGCCTATTTATACGGCATGGCGCGCACCCGTTTCGCCGTGGGGCCACGGCAGTTTTTCCCGGCCGTACCGTCAGAAGCGGTATGAGACGCCCAGTTGCAGCACCGGAGTCAGTCGCAGGTCGCGCAGCGTGTCGTCGAGTGACTGGCTCATCAGCGAGCGCATGAGGCGCTGGTTGCCAGCGTTCTCCGCGGCAAACCCAAGGTCGGCGCTGAAACCCCAGCCGCCGTTCACACTGCCACCGCTGTAGCCGACGCCCAGGTAGGGCAGCGTTTGCGTTCCTTCGCCGTTCGCATCGGCGAACATTGGACCGACAGGCCCGCGCGACGCAGCGCTGACGCCAAATGCGCTCGGCGCCATCGCCTGGCCAGGGCCGAATACCGCACCCCGCGGGCCAGTGACCAAGCCGCTGGTCAGCCGCATGCCGCCGGCACTGCCAAAGAACGGCCGCGACACGTAGTAGTCGCCGAACAACGCGGCTGAGCGCGGGCGCAGGGTCGCACCCTCGATGCTGCCCACGGCGGCAGGGAGCAGCGGTTCGGTCGACAGTTGCAAGCGGCCCTGCAACGCGGGCCACTGCAAGCGATCGGGATCAACCACCAGCCCACGTCCATCTGTGGCTGCCGCGCTGGTCAAGGCCAGTGCGAGCATGGAGCCCAACGCGAACGGTCTGATCGTCATCGAAGCCTGCTATGCCACTCTCAAGGGGCGAAGAAATCGTACTCCCCCGAGGCGGCAAATGGACAGCGAAATGTGAATCTCGCAACCGCAATCATGGGGGTCGGCCGGAGCGAGGCGTGAACCGTGGTGAAGCGGCCACAAGCCGCTGCCGTCAGCCGAGGCGACCGCCGCTGCACCGCACCTGACCTGCCAGGTCGAGGCGTGTTTCCGGGTGGGTCATTCCCGCGTCAAGCAGCATTTTGTGCACAGCGGCAGCTTGATTCCACCCGTGCTCCAGCAACAACCAGCCGGACAAGTGGAGGCGCGCCCGCGCGACGATCGCGGCCAGCGCGGCCAGCCCGTCGTTGCCGGCGACCAGCGCCTGGCGAGGTTCATGACGCAGCGCACCCAGGTGCGGATCGCCCGGAGCGATGTACGGCGGATTGGCGACCGCCAGGTCGAAGCGTTGCGCCATGACAGCACTCCACCAGTCGCCCCGGCGCCATTCCACGCGCAGGCCAAGCCGCTGCGCGTTGCGCGACGCCACGTCCAGGGCCGCCTCGCTGGCGTCGGTGCCCGTCACCACAGCCGCCGGGCACGCCGCAGCGATCGCGAGCGCCAAGGCGCCACTGCCGGTGCCGAGGTCCACCACCCGCGGTTGCGCCGTCGTGGCGAGCATCGCGCGCACGATTTCGATGGCCCAACCGGCCAGCGTCTCGGTATCAACCCTAGGTACCAGCACCGCTGGATCCACTTCCAGCGTCAGGCCATAAAACTCGCGCGTCCGCGTGAGGTAGGCCAGGGGCACATCGTCGAGTCGGCGTTGACAATCGGCCTCGAAGCGCGCCCGCGTGGCGTCGTCGATCGGATCGCCGCCATGGGCAAGCAGCCACTCGCGTCTCTGGCCCAGGTGGTGGGCCAGAAGCACCATGGCATCGAGTCGCTCCACGCCGAGAGTGCGGGCGAAACCCAGCGCACCGTCGACGGTCATGAGCCGGTCTCGAGCGCTTCGAGTTGTTGCTGTGCCCGCGCCGCTGAAAGCGCCTGCAGCACCTCGTCGAGGTCGCCATCGAGGATGGCAGACAGGCGGTACAGCGTCAGCCCGATCC
>DATKJN010000911.1:0-3276 GCA_035543655.1 Burkholderiaceae bacterium
CACCGGGCAGTTCGACCAACGTGATGGCCAACTTCGTGCTGGCCAAGGCCGGTATGAAGCCCAGCGACGTGAGCATCGTCGGCGTGGGCGCCTCCAGCGGCGCGGTGGCCGCGATGCGCTCGGGCCAGATCGACGCCATCAGCAACCTCGATCCGGTGATCACGCTGCTGCAGCGCTCGGGCGACCTGAAGGTGATCTCCGATACCCGCATCGTGCCCGAAGCCGAAAAAGTGTTCGGTGGGCCGATGCCCGCGGCGTGCCTGTATGCCAAGACCGACTTCGTCGAGAAGAATCCCGCCACCGTGCAGGCGTTGACCAACGCGATCGTGCGCGCCGACAAGTGGATCCAGGCCGCCGGGCCCGGCGACATCATCAAGGCCGTGCCCGAGACCTATCTGCTCGGCGATCGCGCGGTCTACATCGATGCCTTCCTCGCAGCCAAGGGCGCGCTGTCGCCCGACGGCATGATTCCGGAGAAGGGTCCCGACACGGCGTTCCGCGCGCTGGCGAGCATCGATGCCGAGATCGCGAGCGCCAAGCTCGACCTGCCGGCGGTCTACACCAACGACTTCGTCAAGAAGGCCAACGCCAAGTACCCGAAGGCATGACCCGCACGGCCGCCGCCGGGAAGTCCGAGGTGCGCCCCGCGCACGGTCGCCCATGAGCCTGGCGCTCGAGTTGCACGGTGTGGCGTGCACCTTTGCCAGCCGCGACAACCCGGCGCAGCGCTACACCGCCGTGCAAGACGTCAGCCTGACCGTGGGCGACGGCGAATTCGTGTCGGTGGTGGGACCCACGGGCTGCGGCAAGAGCACGCTGCTCAACGTCGCAGCCGGACTGCTGTCGCCCAGCGTTGGCGACGTGCGTGTGTTCGGTGCACCGCTGGCCGGCATCAACCGCCGCGCCGGCTACATGTTCCAGACCGAGAGCCTGATGCCGTGGCGCACCGCGCTGGCCAACGTGATGGCGGGCCTGCAGTTTCGTGGCCTGGCGCCGGCCGCGGCGCGCGAGCAGGCCGAAGGCTGGCTGCAGCGCGTGGGGCTGGCGGGGTTCGGCGACCGCTACCCGCACCAGCTGTCAGGTGGCATGCGCAAGCGCACGTCGCTGGCGCAGACACTGGCGCTCGACCCTGACCTGATCCTGATGGACGAGCCGTTCTCGGCGCTCGACGTGCAGACTCGCCAGCTGATGGAAAACGAGTTGCTTGCGCTCTGGGCGGCGAAGAAGAAGGCGGTGTTGTTCATCACGCACGATCTCGACGAGGCGATCGCGATGAGCGATCGTGTGGTGGTGATGAGCGCCGGCCCGGCGTCGCGGCCGATCGGTGAGTTCGCGATCGACCTGGCGCGGCCGCGCGACGTGGCCGAGGTGCGCACGGCACCGCGCTTCGTCGAGCTGCACCGCGCGATCTGGGACGTGATGCGTGACGAGGTGCTGCGCGGCTATCAGCAACAGCTGCGCAAGGTGGGCTGATGGTGCGGGCCACCGACTGACCATGTGGAGCCGCATCAAGCCCCAGGCAGGCAACCTGCGCGCGTGGCAGGTCGGCGTGCTGGTCGCCGTGTTCGGCCTGTGGCACGTGCTGACCAAGCCAGGATTGGTGCCGCCGTTCCTGTTCGGCGACGACAATCAGGCGGCCTTCTTCTTCGGCGAGCCGCTGAAGATCGCCTCGCGCATCGTCAACTGGTTCTTCGTCAACCGTGACATCTACGGCCACCTCGCGGTCACCCTGCTCGAAACGGTGCTGGCGTTCGGCCTCGGCACCGCGCTCGGCCTCGGGTTCGGTTTGTGGCTGGCGCTGTCGCCGGTGGCCGCCGCGATCCTCGACCCGTACATCAAGGCGCTCAATTCGATGCCGCGCGTGATCCTGGCGCCGATCTTCGCGGTCTGGTTCGGCCTCGGTGTGGCGAGCAAGGTGGCGCTGGGCATCACACTGGTGTTCTTCATCGTGTTCTTCAATGTCTATCAGGGCGTGCGCGAGGTCAGCCCGGTGATCCTGGCCAACGCGCGCATGCTCGGGGCCGACGGCAGGCAGCTGCTGCGCCACGTGTACCTGCCGAGCGCCACCAGCTGGGTGTTCAGCTCGCTGCACACCAGCGTGGGCCTGGCCTTCGTCGGCGCGGTCGTCGGCGAGTACCTCGGCAGCGCCAAAGGCGTGGGCTATCTGATTCTGCAGGCCGAAGGCACGTTCGACATCAACACCGTGATGGCCGGCATCCTGGTGCTCACCGGCTTCGCGTTGTTGCTCGACGCCGCGGTCGGCCGCATCGAGAAGCGCCTGATGAAATGGCAACCGCGCGCGGCGGAAACCGAGCGCTTGTAGCTCACGTTCAACGAGGAGACACGATGGCCAAAGACTTCGACACGATGGAAGACAGCAACCGCTCGTCCAACCCGAGCATTCACGACGTCTGCGATCCGAAGCGCCGCGTGGTGCTGCAAGGCGGTGTGGGGGCGCTGGTGGCGGGCGCGTTCGCGCCCTGGCTGAACGCTTGTGCGACCGCGCCCGGTTCAAGCGGTCCGTTGCTCGGCTTCAAGGCGATCACCGCCGATGCGAGCGACGCGCTGCGTGTGCCTGAAGGCTACGTCGCGCGTGCGTTCGCCCCGTGGGGCGAGGCGGTCGGTGTGGCCGGCAACATGCCGGAGTGGAAAGACGATGGATCGAATTCGGCCGCCGACCAGGCGGTGCAGATGGGCATGCACCACGACGGCTTGCACTACTACCCCCTCGATGGCAGCAAGCGGGGGCTGCTGGTGATGAACCACGAGTACACCGACGATGGCCTGCTGCATGCCGATGGCATGAAGACCTGGTCGGCCGAGAAGACGGCCAAATCGCAGAACGCGCATGGCGTGTCGGTGATCGAGGTGCAGCTGACGCAAAGTGGCCGCTGGGAGATGGTTCGCCCATCGCGCTATGCGCGGCGTTTCACCGCTGCCACGCCGTTCGCCATCGGTGGTCCGGCCGCGGGTCACGCGCTGATGAAGACCGGCGCCGATCCCGCGGGCCGGCTGGCGTTGGGCACCTTCAACAATTGCGCCAGCGGCCAGACGCCGTGGGGCACCTACTTGTCGGGCGAAGAGAATTTCGCGTTCTATTTCCGTGCCGGCGACAACCTCGACGCGCACCAGCGTCGCTGGGGCCTGCGCAAGGATCCGTTCTACCCGTGGGCCACCACCGACGAGCGCTTCGATGCGGTCAAGCACCCGAACGAGCCCAACCGCTTCGGCTGGGTGGTCGAAATCGATCCGATGGATCCGTCTTCCACGCCAATC
>DATKJN010000912.1:0-2070 GCA_035543655.1 Burkholderiaceae bacterium
GTGCGCGCGCGGACGCGCTCGACGGCAGCCAGCTCCTTCGCATCGGGCCTCGCCGCCTGTGCGATGAGGAACGGAGCCGCCAGCACGATGACCGCGCCGGCCATGGCCAGACATGCCGAAGGATTCAGCTTCATGTTTCTAAATTGCGTGGCTTCCGGCTTCAGCCGGAAGGCTGTGGCTGTCGGTGAATCTACGGATCGCTTCACGCAGCCTTCCGGCTAAAGCCGGAAGCCACGGCCCAATCAGACCACCTGCGTCTGCCCCGGAATCGCCAGCCCCGGCACTTCGTGTTTCGCGGTCCAGTCGACCGGCTTGGGCACCAGGCTCACCTGTGAATTGAGCGCCTGATCCCAGGTGATCTGCTGACCGGAGTACGCGGCGTGACGGCCCATGATCGCCAGCAGGGTGCTGGTCGCCAGGTTGAGATCGTCGTTCTTCGGCTTGCCGGCCCTGATCGACTGGAACAGCACGTCGTGCTCGCGCTGATACATGTCGTACTCCTCGCCCGCGAACTGCCACTTGACCTTGCCGTCGGGCGTTTCGATACGCGGCTGGCCCACGCCGAGCACCAGCGTCGCGTCCGTGCCCATCAGGTAGTCGTGCGTGCCGTTGTAGCAGCCGGTCGACTGGCGATTCGCCAGGAACACGCGATAGCCGTTGGGGAACAGGTAGTTGGCGTCGAAGTGATCGTAAATGTTGCCGCCGTTGGCCGGCACCGCGCGGCCGCCGACTGCGACGCAGCTGAGCGGCGGCTGGTCCTTCATCACCCACATGATCTTGTCGGCGTTGTGCACCGCCTGCTCGACGAGGCTGTCGCCGCCCACCCAGGTGAAGTTGTACCAGTTCCGGATCTGCCACTCGGTGTCGCTCATGCCGGCCGGCCGCTGGCTCTCGGGCGGCATCGGCTTCACGGGATTCGTGTAGTACGTCGAGTAGTGCGCCACCAGCCGGCCGAGCTCGCCGTTGTGCACCCGCTGCATGGCCTCCTGGATCATGTTGTTGTAGCGCCAGCAGAAGCCCGAGACGAGCGCGAGATTCTTCGTCTGCGCCAGCTTCTGCGCCGCCATCACCTCGCGCACGCCGGGCGAATCGGTGGCGCACGGCTTCTCGCAGAAGACGTGCTTGTTGGCGTTCACCGCCGCCGTCAGGTGCTGCGGCCGGAAGCCCGGCGGCGTCGCGAGCAGGACCACGTCGACACCGCTGTTGATGACCTTGTCGTAGGCGTCGAGCCCGAAGAAGGCCTTGTCGATCTTCACGCGCGCGCCGAATTTCTCGCTGCCCTTCAGCCGCTGCGAGGCACGTTCGACGATCGCCTCGTCGATGTCGGCCACCGCCGACAGCTCCGCGTTGGGATCGGCCGAGAGCGCCTGACCGGCCGCGCCGCTGCCACGGCCGCCGGCCCCGACCAGCCCGAGCTTCAAGGCATTTGTCACCGTCTGCGCCTTGATGATGCCGGGGAACCCGGCGGCGATCACTCCAGCGCCGGTCTTCTTGATGAACTCGCGGCGTTCCATGCCATCACGGTCGGGTCGAGGGGTGGTCAGCATATCAGTCGGATGATACCAAAGCAGGTCGGGACTCGGGGCTCGGGCCTCGGGTTCCGATCTCGGCGCGTCACACTAACCGCGCTGCCCTCAGCAGCAACCGGCCGGAGGCCGGATCTTCGCGTGGGGGTGGGGCCCCACGCGAGGCCGCGGGGGTGGGGCCCCGCGGACAACAAGTAGGGCTGACCGATTGCCGGGATCACCCAGATGCTGCCGACGCGGACCACCGGACCAGCGGCTCGCGGGTACAATCGGGCATGGCGATCACCTTCCTGCGCGTGGTTCTGCTGGGTCTTGCGCTTGTCATTGGTTCTGCGCCGGCGGTCGCGCCGGGTCAATCGCCGGCACCGGCGGCTGGCGCCACCGAGGCGCTCTTCGACGGCAAAACCCTCGGCAGCTGGCGCCCGGCGAAGTTCAGCGGGCAGGGGGCCGTCAAGGCCGAGAACGGCACTCTCGTGCTCGAGTCGGGCAACGACCTCACCGGCGTCACCTGGGCCGGCGCAGCGCTGCCGACCACGAACTACGA
>DATKJN010000913.1:0-3996 GCA_035543655.1 Burkholderiaceae bacterium
GCTGGTGCTGATCGTTGGCCATGTCGCGCAGGCCCTGGTGGCATCTCGGGGGCTGGGTATCGCCGCGATGCTGGTGCCGCTGCTGATCGAAGGGGCCGGGATCGGTCTGATCATGGCGCCGCTGGTGTCGCTCGCGCTGTCGCGCACGCCGCCACAACACGCCGGCGTCGCGGCAGGCATCCTATCGACCATGCAGAGCACGGGCAACGCGCTCGGCGTGGCCGCGGTCGGCCTGTCGTACATCGCGGGCCTGTGGCTGCCCGCCGACGTCCAATCGGCGCACGCACGCTTTGCCGGCGCGCTCGGTTTCCTCGCGGTGCTGGCGCTCGCAGTGTGGTACTTGGCGCGCCGCATCCGGGTCGAGGCCGCGCCTGCGGCCTGAGCGGCAGAGACTTGCGCGGCCGCGCTCAGCCTGGCGCGGCTGCCTGCCCCGATGCGTATGCATGGTGATGATCGATGCGGTCGATCATCACGGGCGCAGCACGGCGGCGGTCAGCGCACCGTTTCGTCCCCCGTCGGGAAGACCACGCGAAAGTGCTCGCACAGCACCGGCATGTCAGGCGCCGGATCGCGTTGGATGCGGGCGCACTCGCGCCGGAAGAAATCGGTGTGTGCCCGACGCCAGTGCGCCAACGAGCGATCGCCCTCGCCTTCGGCGTGTGCGAACGATTCGCCGACGGCGTTGAACGGCACCACGTCGACCGCCGTCGTCTCGATGATGCACAGCGGCCGCTGGTCCCAGCTCGTCACGATGCTGAAGTCGCCCGGTCGGGGCCTTGGCTTGTGCTCGACGTCATAGGTCCACACCAGGCTCGCGGTCGCCCGCTTGATGCCACGCAGCACCAGGTCGGCCAGCTCGGTGGCGAGGTCTTCGCTGTCACCGAACGCGAAAGCCTCGTAGAACCGCGAGGCGTCGAGCGCGGGCACCTCGCGCTGCGCGTGGGCCCAGAAGTCGCGGAACGGCTCGGCAATCGTGCTCATGAGCTTGCGGCGGCATACTGCGGCCCCGCTGTCAGACCGCAGCCGCCCTTGCCTGGCGACATCCTACCCATGCCCATCGTCACCATCACCGTCCGGCGCCACAAATCTGCCGAGTTCAAGGCCCGCATGCTGGCCGCCATCCACGCGGCGCTGGTGGATGCGGGCGCCAACCCGAACGACCGTTTCCACCGCGTGCTCGAACTGGGCGACGACGACTTTCAGTTCGATCCCACGTTCCCCGACGTGCGCACGCGTCGCACCGACGACTTCGTGCTGGTGGAGATCCTTCTCGGCAGCGGCCGCAGCGTGAAGGTCAAGAAGCAGGTGCTGGCCGGCATCGCCGAGCGGCTGGCGTCCGGCGGTTTCGACACCGAGCAGTTGATGGTCGTGTTCCAGGACGTGCCGTGGGAGAACCTCTCGCCGGCCGGCGGCCGCATGCCGCACGGCTGATCTATGCGGTGCGCTCGGCGCGCAGCCCCAACAGATCCATCATCGCCTGGCGATGCGCGGATGGCGCATCAGGTACTCCTCGATCTCGCGCAGGTACCCGTTCTCGCCGCCGCGGATCAGCATGTCTTTCACGGTGGTGTCGTTTTACCTTCCCGCGTGTGGTGCTCGACTGACGCCACGGACCGCGGCCCGTCCGAAGGCTGTGGCCGTACACCCAAGCCGCCACGAACGCAAGTTCAGACTGACACTGTCGTCGGGCCAGACGGTTATGTAGACTCGTTCGCGCCGCCACCGTCCATTGGAGCGCCATGCGGACCGTGCACCTGTCGCCATCGATGCACCGCAGACGGTGGATCCTGTCGAGCGCACTCGAGGCGGCGCTCGCCGTCGCAGCGTCAGGTGGATTCGCCCAGAGTTCCAGGCGTGCACGCATTCCCACCGTGGGCGTGCTGTGGCACGCGGGCAGCCGCGAGGAGGAAGGCAAGTACTTCGATGCCCTGCTCGAAGGCTTTCGCGTCTTGGGCTACGTCGATGGCCAGAACATCGCACTGGAGCACCGGTATCCCAATGAGCAGTATGAACGCTTCGACTCCCTCGCGAGGGACCTGGTGGAGCGCAAGCCCGATCTGCTCATCGGCGTTACCCAGCGTGCTGCGATGGCGCTGCAACGCACGGGAACGTCGATCCCAATCGTCTTCTTGATCGTCCCCGATCCGGTCGCGGCGCGCCTGGTGAACAGCCTCGCAAGTCCAGGCGGCAACATCACCGGCCTGTCGAGCATCTCCACCGACCTCAGCGCCAAGCGGCTGCAGATGTTCAAGCAAGCGATTCCGGGTCTTGCCCGCCTGGGGTTGATGGTGAACCCACGAGACAAGCTCATCAGCGCCCGCACGCTCTCCGAGATGCAAGCCGCCGGCGCTGAGCTCAAGCTCGACATCGTGCCGGTCGAGGCCCAGGAGGCGTCGGACATGGAGACGGCCATCGAACGCGCGTCGCGTACGCGAATCGACGGCCTGGTGGCGGCCCAGGACCCCGTGTTCTTCGCGGCACGCCACCAGATCGCCCAGCTTGCCCTTGCCCATCGCCTGCCTTCGAACTGCTTCAACAGCGACATGGTCGCAGCGGGCTTTCTGATGTCCTATGGCGTGAACAGTCCGGCGATGTTTCGCCGCACTCCCCTGTTCGTGGACAGGATCCTCAAAGGCGCGAAACCGCAAGACATCCCAGTGGAGCAGCCGACGCTGTTCGAGGCTACCGTCAATTTGCGAACTGCACGCGCGCTGGGACTCAAGCTGTCGCAATCCGTGTTACTCCAGGCACAGCACCTTTTCGACTGACAGGATCGCCGGCCGTGTAGCTTGTGGGGCATGCGCACCCCGTCCCTCGACAGCATCAAGCCCGTCAGGCCGTGCGCTCGACGCTCAGGCCGAGCTCGCGGATCATCGCGTCGCGCATCTCGAACTTCTGCGGCTTGCCGGTGGCGGTGAGCGGGAACTCCGGCACGATGCGCACGTAGCGCGGCACCTTGTAGTGCGCGATCTGGCCGCGGCAGAACTCGCGCACCTCGTCCTCGCTCAGCGCCTGGCCGGCCCGCGTGATCACCCAGGCGCACACCTCCTCGCCGTACTTCGCATCGGGCACACCGAACACCTGCGCGTCAGCGATGCGCGGGTGGCGCATCAGGTACTCCTCGATCTCGCGCGGGTACACGTTCTCGCCGCCGCGGATCAGCATGTCTTTCACGCGGCCGACGATGTTGCAGTAGCCCGCAGCGTCGAGGGTCGCCAGGTCGCCGCTGTGCATCCAGCCGGCCGCGTCGATCGACTCGCGCGTGCGCTCCTCGTCCTGCCAGTAGCCGCGCATCACCCCATAGCCGCGCGTGCACAGCTCGCCCGGCTCGCCCACCGGCACGATGCGGCCGCTGGCATCGACGATCTTCACCTCCAGGTGCGGCTGCACGCGGCCCACGGTCGACACGCGGCGCTCGACGGCATCGTCGAGGCTCGACTGGAACGAGATCGGCGAGGTCTCGGTCATGCCGTAGCCGATGGTGATCTGGCGCATGTGCATCTGCGCGATCACCTTGCGCATCATCTCGATCGGGCACGGCGCGCCGGCCATGATGCCGGTGCGCAGCGACGACAGATCGTGCTGCGCAAAGCCCGGGTCCTGCAGGATCGCGTTGAACATCGTCGGCACGCCGTGCAGCGCGCTGCAGCGGTGTTTGGCCACTGTCTTCAGGGTCTCGCCGGCATCGAAGCCCTCGCCCGGAAACACCATCGTCGCGCCCGATGTCACGCAACACAACACGCCCAGCACCATGCCGAAGCAGTGGTACAGCGGCACCGGGATGCACAACTTGTCGTCCGGCGACAGCGCCATCGCCTTGGCGCAGAAGCGCGCGTTGTTGACGATGTTGAAGTGCGACAGCGTGGCACCTTTCGGCGCGCCGGTGGTGCCGCTGGTGAACTGGATGTTGATCGCGTCGTCGGGATCGAGCGCGGCACTCAACGTGTCGAGCCGGCCGCGTTGCGCCGGCCCGCCGAGCCGGCACACCTGGTAGTA
>DATKJN010000914.1:0-3231 GCA_035543655.1 Burkholderiaceae bacterium
GTATTCGTCGACGAGGCGCAACCGCATCAGCGGATCTTCGAGCTCCATCAGCTTCTGCTTGGCGGCCAGCGAGATCGGCAGCAGCTCGCACCAGCGGTTGGCGACCCAGCCGGCGTCATCGAATCGATAGGGTTTCGTAAAGGGCGAGCCGCTCTTGCGCTCGAGCGCGCCGATCGCATTGGCCAGCGCCTTCACCGTGGCCAGCATGGCTTCCGGTGGGGGCGCGGCCGGATCGTCGTCGACCAGCCAGGCGCGCGCCGTCCACAGACCGTCGGGTTGTTGAAGCGGCTCGTCGATTTCGAAGCGCTGAGTGCCGAGGCACTTGACGCGCAGCACTCCGGCTTGGTCCGCATCCACCTCCTGCAACTGCGCCAGCACGCCGGTGGACTCCAGCAGCACCGGCTCGTCGCCGCCGGCGGCGCGCACCTCGGAGCCCTGGCGCAGGCAGACCACGCCGAACGGCTGCTTCTCGCGCAGGCAGCGGCTCACCAGGTCGAGGTAGCGCGGCTCGAACACGCGCAACTGCAATTGCGCGCCCGGGAACAACACGCTTTGCAGCGGGAACAGCGCCAGACGGGGCAGGCTGTGCGGATCGGTGCCGTCGCCGTCGCGCCGCAGGGAGTCAGGATCGTTCAATCGTTCGCATCCAGTTCGCGGTGCCGCACGAGCGCCGCGCCGAAGTCGGAAAAGCGCCGTGCCAGTTGCTCGACGATGTACACCGAGCGGTGCTGACCGCCGGTGCAGCCGATGGCCACCGTCAGGTAGCTGCGCTGGTCGGCCTCGAAGCTGGGCAGCCAGCGGCGCAGAAAGGCCTCGATCTGCGCCAGGATCTCTTCGCTCTCGGGTTGCGCCCGCAGATAGTCGGCCACCGGCGCATCGGCGCCGCACAGTGCGCGCAGCTCGCGGATGTAGTAAGGGTTGGGCAGCATGCGCACGTCAAACACGTAATCGGCATCGAGCGGCACGCCGAACTTGAAGGCGAACGATTCGAACACCAAGGTCAGCGCCGCGCGCCGCGCCTGCACCAGTCGGCGCACCCACCCGCGCAGATCGGCCGGGCGCAGCTGGCTGGTGTCGATCACCGTCGACACCTCACGCAGTTCGCCCAGCAGCAGGCGCTCCAGTTCGATGGCGTCGACCAGTGCGTGCTGGGTGTCGCTGGCCGCCGGGTTGGCCAGCGGATGCGGACGGCGCGTCTCGGAGAAGCGCCGCACCAGCGCGTCGGTGGTGGCGTCGAGGAACAGCGAGCGGATCTGCACGCCTTCGGCACGCATCTCGTCCATCAGCGGCACCAAGGCCGGCAAGGAGCGTGCCGCGCGCACGTCCACCGCCACCGCGATGCGATGCGTCTCGCGTGCATGCTCGAGCCGCACGAACTCGCGCAGCAGCTCCGGAGGCAGGTTGTCGACGCAAAAATAGCCGGCATCCTCCAACGCGTGCAGGGCCACCGACTTGCCGGAGCCGGAGATGCCGGTGACCAGCACGACTTCGCGGCGTGGCGGTGCATCGCCCGCGGCGTTCGCGCCCGCCGCTGCGAGCGCGGCCGGCACGCTCCGGTCGGCCGGTGCGTTCACGTGCGCGAGCGCCGCTTGGCGGCGGCGCGGGATCCGGCGCGCGGCGAGGGCGTCGTCATGGACGAGGTCGCCGCCGCGCCCTGCAGCAAGGCTTGCGCATGCGCGGTGCCCGACAGGCGTTCGCCGCCGAGCATGCGTGCGATCTCGGCGACCCGAACCTCGCCGGTGGCGCGCTGCAGGTCGCTCTGCGCGCGGCCGCCCACCTGGCGCTTGCTCACCACCCAATGGTGATCGCCGCAGGCGGCCACCTGCGCCAAGTGCGTCACCGACAGCACCTGCGCCGACTGGCCAAGCTGTTTCATCAATGCACCGACCACGTCGCCGACCGTGCCACCGATGCCGGCGTCGATCTCGTCGAAGATCAACGTGACCGTGCCGGCATTGACAGAACCATCGGTTGTGACGCCGCGGGCACGCGACGTGGTCACCGCGATCGCCAGCGCCAGGCGCGAGAGCTCACCACCGGAAGCCACCTTGGCCAATGCGCGCGGCGTGGTGCCGGTGTGGCCGGCAACCTGGAATTCGACGTTCTCCAGACCGAAGCTCTGCGGCTGGTCTTGCGCAACGAGCGCAATCTCGAAACGGCCGCCGGCCATGCCGAGGCCTTGCATCGCCTGCGTCACCGCGTCGGCCAGCGAGCGTGCGGCCTGTGCGCGCAACGCGCTCACGCGCTGCGCCTCGGTGCGGTAGTCGCGCTCGGTGGACGCGATCGTCTGCTCGAGCGCCGACACGTCGGTGGCGGCGTCCAGCGCCTGCAACTCGCTCTTCCATTGCGCCAGCAGGGCCGGCAGCTCCGCCGGCGGGCGGCGCAGCCGGCGCGCCAGCCCATGCCACGCCGACAGGCGCGCGTCGAGCTCGGCGAGACGGGACGCATCGGCGCGATCGTGGCCAAGGTAGGCATGCAACGAATGCGCGGCGTCGCTCAATTGCGCCTGCGCGCTTTGCAGCACCTCGACGATCGGTGCCAACGCGGCATCGAAGCGCAGCACCGATCGCAGCGCCGACAAGGCCTGCTCGCTGCGCTCGACCGCACTGCCGTCGGCCTGCGACACGCCGTCGAGCGCGGTCTGTGCGGCGTCGATCAGCGCCTGCGCGTTCGACAGCCGGCCGTGCTCGGCATTCAAGTCGTCCCATTCGTTGGTGCCGGGCGCCAGGCGATCGAGCTCGTGGATCTGCCAGGCCAGGCGCTCGCGTTCGCGCTGGATCTCGTCACCGCGCTCGCGCGCGCGTTGCAGCGCGGCGGTGGCGCCTTTCCAACTCGAGTGCAGCGCGGCGAGCGGTGCGCCATCGATGCCGGCCTGCGCGTCGAGCAGCGCCCGCGCATCGCCGGCTCGCGTCAGCCGCTGCCAGGCATGTTGGCCGTGGATCTCCACCAGGTGCTCGGCGGCTTCGCGCAGCTGCGCGATCGTCGCCGGGCTGCCGTTGATCCACGCGCGGCTCTTGCCCTGGGCGTCGAGCGTACGCCGCATCAACAGCGAATCCGGCGCCTCGAAGCCGGCCTGTTCGAGCCAGGGCCTCAGCGCGACCGGCAGCGCATCGAACTCGGCGCTGACTTCGGCGCGGCCGCTGCCCTCGCGCAGCAGGCCGACGTCGCCGCGGCTGCCAAGCGCGAGTTGCAGCGCGTCGACGAGGATCGACTTGCCGGCGCCGGTTTCAC
>DATKJN010000915.1:0-2579 GCA_035543655.1 Burkholderiaceae bacterium
TTGGCCCGCTGCGCGAGCCGCCGCACCGTTTCGACGAGCCACGCTTGAGTCGTGCCCTCGCTGCCGTCGATGACCTGCGCGCCCGTGGACCACTTCGCCACCGGCTTCGATATGAGCAGCGAGATGATCGCGCCGCCGAAGCCAAAGACAGCCGAGAACGCGAGCAGCGGGCCGAGGTTGAAGCCCTCCTGCGCCATCGCGCGATCGATGCCGAACACCTTCAGCACGATCGACAACACCAACATGACGGCGAGGTTGGTCAGGAGAAAGAGCGCGATGCGCTTCATTGAGAGGTTCCTTTTTCCGCCAGCGGTGCGGTAATGTGCATCTCATCGATGGCCAAGGCCACCGTCATCGGGGAATTCCCCGCGATTGCCTCGAAGACACGATCGGCGTTGCGGATCGTGCCGCATTCTGGTGTCCGCTCGCGGCGCAAGCTGATGCCCGCTTTGGGTCGGAAGCTGACGATTACCAATGACCGCTCACGGCCAGAAGTCGCCACTGGCGCACGGCCGTCGGATCGGCAAACCTTCTGGGGCTTCGATGCCTCACTGCGACTGCACGGCGTAGCCCCATTGAGCTGAACCTTCGCAAAGCGCGTGCGAAGGTCACTGCAGCCGATGGACTACAACAATGCGAAGGTCATTCGAACGCAATGGGCTACAGATGGGCTACATGTAGCCCATCTGTAGCCCATGTAGCCCAAAAACGAAGGGCCCGCTCACTGGCGGGCCCTCGATTTCATTGGTGCCGGTGAGAAGAGTCGAACTCCCGACCTTCGCATTACGAATGCGCTGCTCTACCAACTGAGCTACACCGGCACGGTGCAAGGGCGCGAATTATAGCCAGAGGGGGTCCGTCGGACCGCGGTGCGCAAGACCGGTGTCAGCGCACACCGCGCTGCCGTGCGAGTGCGCCGAGGCCTCAAGCTCGTGCGCGGGCCGCCGATACCGATGCACGACCTCGAGGCCAGCCGTGCAGCAAGTCACACCTCCCGAAGACGATCAATCGGTCCTTGCCGATCTGGGCGGCTACGACCCCACGCGCGCCGACGGCGTGCCGCGCCTGCGCTCGCGCAATGCGCAGCGGCTGGCGATCGAACACGGCGTCACCGACGCGCTGGCGCGATCGGCCGATCTGAACGAAGCCGCGCCGTTGCTGGTGCGCGCGGTGTGCGAACAACTCGGCTGGGCCTGCGGCACCTGCTGGATGGAAGACAGCGCCACCGGCACGCTCCTCAGCGTGGGCATGTGGGGCCAGGCCGGCGGCGCGATCCGCGCCTTCGTCGAAGGCATGCCGAAGATCCGCATGTCGGCCGGACAGGGCGGCCTGGTGCGGCGCGCGTGGGCGACGGGTCAACCGGTGTGGCTCCACGACGTGGTGTCCGAGCCCACGTTCAAGCGCGCCGCGCTCGCCGCAGAGGCTGGGCTGCAGAGCGCGCTCGCGTTCCCGATCACGGCCGCGGGCCGCGTGATCGGCGTGGTCGAGCTGTACAGCCGATGGGCGCACGAGCTCGATGCCGAACTGCTCGACTGCACGCGCTACATCGGCAGCCAGATCGGTCAGTTCTGCCTGCGCACGCAAGCGCAGGCGGCGCTGCGCGAGAGCGAGCAGCGCCATGCCTCGACGATCGAGCTGGCGGCGATCGGCATCGCCTACGTCAGCGATGCTGGCCATTACATCCACGTGAACCCGTGGATGTGCCAGTTCCTCGGCTACAGCCGCGACGAGCTGCTCGGGCTCACCGTCAAGCAGGTGTCGCACCCCGACGACAAGAATGTCACCGACAAGGTGCGTGCCCAACTGCGCGCGGGCGAGATCCCGTCGTTCACGATGGAGAAGCGCTATCTGCGCAAGGACGGCTCGACCGTGTGGGTGCACCTGACGATCACGGTGCAGCGCGACGCGGCGGGCCGGCCGCTGCACGACATCTCGATCGTGCAGGACATCTCGGCACGCAAGCAGGCCGAGCTGGCGGTGCAACACAGCGAGCAGCGCTTTCGCAACCTGGTGGAGCTGTCGTCCGACTGGTATTGGGAGGTCGACGCCAGCCTGCGTTTCACCGCCTTCGGCGGCCGCAACATGGGCGACAAGTACGAGCAGCGCCTGCGCGGCAAGCTGGCGTGGGAGATCCCCGGCGCCGAGAGCGAAAACGGCTGGGCCGAGCTGCGCGGCTGCCTGGAGCGCCACGAGTCGTTCCGCGACTTCGAGTACGCCTACACCGACCGCCACGGCAAGCGCCGCCACATCTGCGCCAGCGGCGAACCGCTGCTCGACGCCGACGGGCGCTTCGCCGGCTATCGCGGCGTGTCGCGCGACGTCACGCCGCGCAAGGAGGCCGAGGCGCGCATCCAGTACCTGGCCTCGCACGACAGCCTCACGGGCCTGCCCAATCGCGTGATGTTCGGCGAGCTGCTGAACCATGTGCTGGCGGCATCCAAGCGCAACCAGCGCCAGTTCGCGGTGCTGTTCATCGACCTGGATCGCTTCAAGTTCATCAACGACAGCCTCGGCCACGAAGCCGGCGACACGCTGCTGCGCGAGGTGGCCACGCGGCTGAAGGACAGCCTGCGCGCCAG
>DATKJN010000916.1:0-2879 GCA_035543655.1 Burkholderiaceae bacterium
AGCAGGCCACGATCTGCGGCAGGCCCCGGATCTTCAGCGCCTGGGCGGCACCGGTGGCGATCGGGATGCCGGCAGCGACCACGCCGTTCGCGCCGAGCATGCCGACCGAGAAGTCGGCGATATGCATCGAGCCGCCCTTGCCCTGGTTGTAGCCGGTGGCGCGGCCGAACAGCTCGCACATCATGCGGGCCGGGTCGGCGCCCTTGGCCAGCGTGTGGCCGTGGCCGCGATGGGTCGAGGTGAGCAGGTCTTCGCGCTGCAGGTGCGCGCACACGCCGGCAGCCACCGCCTCCTGGCCGATCGACAGATGCAGCGGGCCGCGCACCTTGGCGCTGCCGGTGCTGGCGGCGCCGAACGCCTGCACGCCGCCGAGGCTGGCTTGTTCAGCCGCCTCTTCGAATGCACGGATGCGCGCCATCGTGCGGTACAGCGCGCTCAAGGATGAAGTCGACAAACAATGCCTCCGACGAACCGCGCGCCCATGCGGCGCGCCGGCGCATTGTCGCCAATGTGCTCAGGCGGTCGCGGCGGCCGGCTCGCCCACCACGCACAACAGCGTCTCGCCGGTGGCCACCAGCTTGGCTTGGCCCTTGTCGTGGGCGTAGAGCTCGCACTGCGTGAACACCTGCTGCTTGCCGGCGCGCACCACCCGCGCCTTGGCGACGAATCGTTCGCCCACCGCGGGCCGGATGCAGTTGACCGCGAAGTGCGACGCCATCAGGCGCGCGCCGAGCTGCGTGGCCGCCGCGTAACCGCATGCGGTGTCGATCAGCGCGCCGACCACGCCCGCATGCAGAAAGCCGCTGTACTGCCCGGCTTCGGCCTTCCACGGCATCACCAGCTCCACCTCGCCGGATGCGGCATGCTGCACCTCGAAGCCGCACCAGCGATTGAACGCCGCCGTGGCATTGAGGGCACGCAGCATCGTCAAGGCATCGGCGGTCGCGTTCATGTCGGATCCCCAAGCGGTTGCCCGACGCTACGCCGGTCATCGATCGGACGCTGTCGTGACCGCGACAGGTCGCTCGCATGCGGCCGGCGCTACAGTGGCGTGATGAACCCCCAACTGGTCGAAGCCACGCGCGGCGGCATCGTGGAGTCGGCGCACCGCGGCGCGCTGGTGGTGGTCGACGCGCACGGCAAGCCGGTGTGCGCGATCGGCGACACCGAGCGGCCGGTGTTCGCGCGCTCGGCAGTCAAGGTGCTGCAGGCGCTGCCGCTGGTGACCAGCGGCGCGGCCGATGCATTCAAGCTCACCGACGAGGAGCTCGCGCTGGCGTGTGCGTCGCACAACGGCGAGGCGCGCCACGTGGCCACCGCCGCCGGCGTGCTCGCCAAAGCCGGTCTCGACGAGACGGCGCTCGAATGCGGCGCGCACTGGCCGCAACACGAGGTGGCGCAGCGCGAGCTGGCCTTGAGCCGCACGCCGCTGAGCGCGCTGCACAACAACTGCTCGGGCAAACACGCCGGTTTCTTGTGCGTGGGCTGCATGATGGCGCGCACACAGGGGCGCGACGCGCGCGAGTTCGTGCGCGACTACGTGAAGGCCGAGCATCCGGTGATGCGCGAGATCACCGCGTCGATGCAAGACGCCACCGGCTGCGACCTGTCGCGCGCACCGGTGGGCACCGATGGCTGCTCGATCCCCACGTTCGGCATCCCGCTGCATCAGCTGGCGCATGCGTTCGCCAAGGTGGCCACCGGCACCGGACTGAGCGCCGATCGCGCGGCCGCCGCCGCGCGCTTGCGGCGTGCGGTGGCCAGCGCACCGTTCTTCGTGGCCGGCTCTGGCCGCTTCGACACGCGTGTGATGCAGCGCCTGGGCGAACGCGTGTTCTGCAAGGTCGGCGCCGAGGGCGTGTTCTGCGCCGCGCTGCCCGGACAAGGCCTGGGCGTGGCGATCAAGGTCGACGACGGCAACAACGCGCGCGCCGCCGAGGTGCTGATGGCCTCGGCGATCGAGGCGTGGGTCCCGCTCGACGGCGACGAGCGCACCTTCATGCGCAGCTTGAGCGACGTGACGCTGAAGAACTGGAACGGCATCCACGTGGGCGAGCTGCGCGCCAGTGCCGGGCTGCGCCAGGCGTTGCCGGCCCCGCAAGACTGAACCGCGGGCGGACTTTCAGCCTTGGGGGGTGAAGCCCCTACCTCCGACGTCGACGGCGTGAACCGGTGCGGCTAGTGTCGCAACACACGGGCACTTGAACTGCATCGCCATAGGAGGCTGTCATGTCGAAGCATCGCCCTGATGACAAGGTCTCGCCGCTGATCTGGCTGATCCCGGTGCCGTTCATCCTGGCATCGTTCCTGCCGCTGACCATCGAGCACCCGGTGCCGCAAAAAACGCAGCAGATGGCTGCGGCCAGCGACAGCGACGGCGCTGCCTCGTCGCCGCGGCTGCCGAACCAAGCCGAATAGGCGCCCCGCAGCGGGTGCGACGGCGGCGCGCTACAGTCGCCGCCGTGGCAAAACCCCTGTCCTTTTCGCTGCGCTGCATCATCGGCGCATGCGCCGTTCTCGCACTCACACCGCTGGCGGCACAGGAGTACCCAAACCGGCCGATCCGCGTGATCGTGCCGTTTTCGCCCGGCGGCGCGGTCGACGGGCCCACGCGCATGGTGGCGCAGGAGCTCACCAAGCGCCTGAATCAACAAGTGGTGGTCGACAACCGGCCCGGCGCCGGCGCCACCATCGGCAGCGAGGCGGTGGCCAAGGCCGCGCCCGACGGCTACACATTGCTGCTCGCCTCGCAGACCAACGCGATCAGCGCCACGCTGTATCCCAAGCTGTCGTTCAACCCGATCGACGACTTCGCGCCGATCTCGCTGATCGGCCGCGAGCCGGGCGTGCTGGTGGTGCACCCATCGCTGCCGGCGAAG
>DATKJN010000917.1:0-2755 GCA_035543655.1 Burkholderiaceae bacterium
ATCGGAATCGGCAACGTGAACGCGGGCTCCGGGCCCACCGACAACAGCGCCGTGCGGTCGTCTTCGTTCACGATCCGGTGTTCCTTGTCCCATCCGGCCAGGAAGGCCTGCGCATCGTCGCGGCTGAGCTCGTCGCTGGGAATGAAGCGCTTCCAGTCCTTGCCGAGCACCGTCTGCATCGCCTTCGTGTCGTCGGCTTTCATGGCCTTGACCAGCGCCGCCGCGGCGTCGTCGGGGGTCGGATAGAGCTTCTGCGCATGCGCCAGCGGCGGCAGCCCCACGCACGCCAGCAGCAGCAAACGAGCCAGAAGGGCGAACCATCGTGTCATCGCAACTCCTGCGGCCTAACGCCGTCCTCCGCCGCCACGGCCACCACCGCCGCCGCCGCGTGCGCCGCCGCCGCTGCTGCGGCCGCCACCGCTGAAGTTCGATGACGACGCGCGGCTGGAACTGCCGCGATCGAACGACTGGCGCGATTGGCTCGGGTTGTTGGCGCCACGCAATGCATGGTCGTTGCCGCCCAGGGCCTGGCTGCGATCGCGCGACGCGCTGACGTTGCTGACGCCACTGCCGCCGAAGCCGCCATCGCGCCCGCCGCCCGCGCCGCCGAGCCCGCCGCCGTCGCGGCCGCCGCCCAGATTGCCGCCGCCGCGATCGCCGCCGAAGCTGCCGCGGTCGCCGCGTGCCGCCGCTTGCGCACGATCGCGCGTGGCCGGGTCGTTGCGCAGCGCGTCGCGGCCCTGCGCAGGATCCATGCCGCGGCTCTGCAACGTGGACTGCGCCTGCTGGCGCCGCGAGTCGGTGACCGGGTCGCGGCCGCGGAAGTTGCTGCGCGCCTCGGCGCCGCCGACGCCCTTGCCGTAACGGTCGCGGCTGGCCTGGTCGCGGTACGGCGCGCCCTTGCGATTGGCGGCGTTGTGCTCGAACTTGTTCTGGCCGCGGTCGACCTGGCGGTTGTGGTTGACCTGGTTGAAGCGGTCGGTGTTGATGTTGATGTCGCCACCGCCCCAGTTGCAGTTGCCCCACATGATCGAGCCGATCGCGGCGCCCCAGAACACGCCGGCGGCGAACGCCGCGCCGGGGTAGTAGCCCGGGTAGTAGTACGAGTAGGGCGGCCAGTAATACGGCGGGTAGTACGGATACGGCCAGGTGCCGTAGACATACGTCGGGTTGTACGCCGGCACGTAGATGGTGTCGGGCGTGGCCGGCTCGATCTTGATCACCGTCTGCGCCGGTGCGGCCTCTTCGACGATCACCTTCTGCTGCTCGTTGCTCTTGAGGTTGCCGGCCTGCTGCGCGCGTGCACGCAGACGCTGCACCGCGTCGAGCACCTCCTTCGACGACGCCAGGAAGGCGTCGCCCAGGTTCTGCACCCAGTCAGGCTGGTCGCCCATCGCCTGCAGGACCTGCGGGAACGCCGCCAGCGCCTGCACCGCCGGGTCCCACGACTGGTTCTGCACCGCCTGCACGGCGGCGTCGCCCTTCATGTCCTTGTTGGCCTTGGACCACTTGGCGGCCGCGGCCACGTCGACCGGGTAGGTGGCCGCCATCAGCACCTGCGACAGCAGCGAGTCGGGGTACAGCGCGATCGGCGCCAGCAGCTGCTCGAGCTGCTCCTTGGTGAACGTGGCCGAGGCCGGCTTGGCCGCCGACTGGATCGGCTCGGGCTTGGTCGCCGGCGGTGCCGGGGCGGGCGTGGTCTGCGCCGCCGCCACGATCGGCAGCAGCGCCAACGCGACCACTCGAACCAGCCGGTAAGGAAGGAGGCCCATCGGGTCGCGACATTACGACGATCCGGCAACGGCCGCCATTGGACCTTGGTTCCTCGCGATTCAGCGCCGCACAATGCCGGCATGGACGAGCCGGCATCCAACGCCTGGCAGCGCATCGCGGCGCGCCACGCCGACCTGGGTGGCGGCTTCGCGATCGCCCGCGCGCTGCCCACGGCGGCGCGGCGCACGGTCGGTGCCTGGTGTTTCCTCGACCATGCCGGGCCGGCGCGTTTCCCGCCGGGCCGTGGCATGCAGGTGGGGCCGCATCCCCACATCGGGCTGCAGACCTTCACCTGGATGATCGAGGGCGAGGTGCTGCACAACGACAGCCTCGGCAATCGCCAGCTCATCCGCCCCGGCGAGGTCAACCTGATGAGCGCCGGCCGCGGCATCGCGCACAGCGAGGAGTCGCTCGGCGACTCCGGCGCGGTTCATGCGGCGCAGCTGTGGATCGCGCTGCCCGATGCGCAGCGGCACGGCGACCCCGCGTTCACGCACCACGCGCGGCTGCCGGTCGAGCAGGCCGATGGCTTTCGGGTCACCGTGCTCGCCGGCCGCGCCTTCGGCCGGCAGTCGCCGGTGCCGTTGTTCTCCGAGCTGGTCGGCGTGGACCTCACGGCTGAACGCGCGGCGCGCACACGCATCGATGTCGAGCCGCGCTTCGAGCATGCGCTGTTGTGCCTGCGTGGCCGTGCGCACGTCGATGGCGAGCCGATCGAACCCGGCACCCTGCTGTATGCCCCGCCGGGTCGCACGCAGGCGGCGTTGGCGTGCGACGACCGTGCGCAGCTGCTGCTGATCGGCGGCGCGCCGTTTCACGAGCCGCTGCTGATGTGGTGGAACTTCGTCGGCCGCAGCGCCGAGGAGATCCAGCGCGCCGCGGCCGACTGGAACGCCGGCCGCCATTTCGGCGAGGTGCCCGGCACGACCCTGGCTCGCATCCCGGCGCCCGACGCGAGCGGCCTGAAGCTCAAGGCGCGGCC
>DATKJN010000918.1:0-2903 GCA_035543655.1 Burkholderiaceae bacterium
AACGAGTCGTTGATCGGCTTGAAGCCGTCGAGGTCGATGAAGAGCACGGCCATCGCACTCGGTGTACGGCCCACGCGCTGCAGTGTCTGGTGCAGCCGCTCTTCGAACAGCAGCCGGTTCGGCAGCGCCGTCAGTGGGTCGCAGAAGGCCTGCCGGCGCAGTTGGATGTTGGCTTCGTTGAGCGATGTCGCCAGCGAGCGGTTGTGGGCACGGTTGCGCCAGTCGAACCACGCGCTCAGCACGGCGATCGCCACCGCCAGCGCGCCGACCGAAGCCGCCACCATCAGCCCAAGCGCGTCGAGGCCTTCGACGGCCTGCGCGCCATCGGGCAGGTTGCGGAACTGCATGCCTTGCAGCGCCATGGCCTGGGCACCCGCCAGGCCGATGCCCAATGCCGCCACACCCGCAGCGGCCTGCCAGCCGGCATCCTCGCTCGCCTGTCCCGCGGCGCTGTGCGACCACCACTGCGCGAACAACGCGCTGGCGCCCAGCAGCAGAAACGCTGCGGTGGCCCAGAAGGCGCTCCACGAAGCCAGCTCGCTGCCGGCGGGCAGCACGTTGACCGTGACGCCCAGTGCCACGCCGAAGATCACGCTCAGGATCCATGGCAACGCCCACACGCGCAGGTGGGCCGACGCGATCTCGCGCGCGGCCAGCAAGCCGGCGGCGGCAGCGACGACGCTGACGCCCCAGGCCAGCGCCATGCCCTTGAAAGTGAAGAGTTGCACGCCACCGAGGCGCGAGCCAAGCAACGCGAGCGCCTGCGTCGACCACAACCCAGTGCCGACGGCCACCGCGCCGGCCAGCACCCAGCCCCAGCCGAGCAGGCTGTCGCGCGAGCGCGCCGTCTTCAGCGCATGCGTCAACACGCCCGCGGTCAGCAAGGACACCAGCGTGGCGAGCAACAGCAGCAGGGGGCGGGCTTCGACGTCGATCACGGCGGCATGGAGGTCCGGCCAGCAGCCGGACGCGAATCGCCGTCGATTGTGGGTGGCGCCCCTGGCGCGTCGAAGGATGTAACGGTGACGGATGCCACGCCGTGGCGCAGCCCGTCAGAGGCGAAGCACCCCCTGTCCCGGGGGTGAGCGCTTCAGTGCAGGATCACGGGTTGCTGCGCCAGCAAGGTGTAGTTGCCGATGAACTCGTCGACCTCCTCTTCGGTGGGGTCGCCCTCCACGAGCGCATCGACGCCGGCCTTGAAGCCATCGGCCACGGCACCGTTCAAGAAGATCCCCCGGCGCGAGAACTTGTCGACGATCTCGTACGCGCCCTTGGTCGAAGCTTCGCCATCGGATGACACATCGGTCCCCATGTCGAATTCCACGACGACATAGTGGTCCGAGTTGTAGAGCATTTGCATCTGCAGCACTCCTTGCCAGCGAAGCTGGTGGTGCCGGGGACTGTTTTCAAGTCCGCCGGCCCGTCAGATGGGCAATTCAAGTGCCAGGCTGCAGCGCGGTTCGCTGCAGCAGCGACCACTCCAACGCCTCGCCGCCGGGGATCTGCGTCTGTCGCAGCCTCAACGGCCAGTGACCGTCGGTGGTGTCGAGCCACACCTCGACGCGCGTGTCGTACGGATGCGCCGGCTCGCGCACCAGATGCCACGTGTCGCAATCCCGGCCGTCAAATCCCACGCGCTCGCTGCCGCGCACCTCGAAACGCCAATGGCTCGCCGCGCCCCGCGCGCCCACGACCCACATCGCCAGCTCTGCGCCCTCGCGCAAGCCCTCTTGGGTGCCATGGGCCAGGGCCACCAGTTGCACCAGCCAACTCAGCCGGTCTTGCGCGCCGGCTTCCAGAGGCAGTTCCCAGCGCGGGCCCGAGAACGTGACCTTGCCATGCTCGCGCTGGAAGTTGGCAGCCCGCACGTCGCGCCCGCGCTTGCGATCGGCCAGGCGCACCGGCGCGATGCCAGCGGCATCGAACACGCCGCGGCTCATCTGTTCGATCTCCCGGCCCGACGGCAGCGTGGCCTGCAGTGACAGCGCATAGCGATCGCCGTCGGCCTGCCATGACAAGCGCGCTTGCCCGCTGTCGGCACCGCGCTGCAACGCGAACAGCAGTTCGATCGATGGCGGCACCCGCGTCGGCGCCAGTGCCACGTTCGATGGCACCTGCGCCACGGGCACCGTGGTCGCCGGCAGCGCAGCTGCGAGTGGCGCCGGTGTCTTGTGAGGCGCTTGAGTCGCGCCGGATCGCTTCGGCGTGCCGGCGCGGCTCGGTGCCGACTCGCCCGCTGGCTCGACCGTCTGTGCCATCGCCACAGGGCTCGGCAGCGTCAGGCTGCGCACCTCGATCGCCGCTGCACGAGCGGCGGCCGGCGCGGCCCGGCGCGTGGCCCAAAGCAGCACGGCCGCGTGCGCCGCCGCCACGAGCAAGGCCAGACCCATAACCCTCGATCGGCGCGAGCCCGCGCGCGAGCTTGAAATCTTGGACCGTGCCGTCGAGCGCATCGCACAATGGTGCCACCGAACCCAGGGACTGCGCATGTCGCCACCCGCTTCGAATCCCACCGCGCGCATGCCATGGCGCCGCTGGGGCTGGCTGCTCGTGGCCTCGATCGGCTGCGCCCTGCACGCCGGCCTGCATGCTGCCGATGCCGCCAGCGCGCCCGCGGCGGCAGCCGCCTGTCCGCCGGTCGCGCAGGCGCCGACGGCAGGCCAGATCCAAGCCGCACAGCGCGATGCGCGCGATCGCGGTTTCCTGTGGCGCGTCACCAAGCAGGGCCGCAGCTCGTACCTCTTCGGCACCTTGCACCTCGGCAAGATGCCTTGGATCTTTCACGGCCCGCGCTTGCGCGAGGCACTGGCGCAAACCGACACCTTGGCGCTCGAGCTCGACCTCACCGACCCGGCGATGCTGCAAAGTCCGCCCAGCGCGGCCACCGCGCCGATGTCGTTGTC
>DATKJN010000919.1:0-3406 GCA_035543655.1 Burkholderiaceae bacterium
CACCTGCTCGCGCCAGCGCCGCCCCGAAAAAATGCCGTAGTGGCCCGCGCCGACCGCGTCGTAGTGGAATTGGCGTGCCTTCGGTATGCCGGTGCACAGCGCATGCGCGGCCTTGGTCTGTCCCGCGCCGGAAATGTCGTCGAGTTCGCCTTCGATCGTGAGCAAGGCGCTGCGCGTGATGTCTTGCGGTCGGACCCGCTCGCCGGCCACCTCCCACGTGCCGTTGACGAGAGCGAACTCCTGGAACACGGTGCGTATCGTGTCGAGGTAGTACTCGGCCGGCATGTCCAGCACTGCGTTGTACTCGTCGTAGAACTGCCGGTGTGCCTCCGCGCTCTCCTCGTCGCCGCGAACCAGGTCGAGGAAGTAGTCGTAGTGCGAGCTCATGTGCCGGTCGGGGTTCATCGCCACGAAGCCGGTGTGCTGCAGGAACCCGGGATACACGCGTCGTCCCACGCCGGGATAGTTGAGCGGAACGCGGTAGATCACGTTGTTTTCGAACCAGTCGAAGCTCTTGTTCATCGCCAGGTTGTTGACCGCGGTGGGCGACAAGCGAGCGTCGATCGGGCCGCCCATCATCACCAGCGCAGGCGGCGTTTCCTGGCCCTTTGACGCCATCAGCGACACCGCTGCCAGCACCGGCACGGTGGGCTGGCACACCGAGATCACGTTGACCTTGTGGCCGATGGCGCGGATGAACTCCTGCACGTAGTGCACGTAGTCATCAAGATGGAAAGGACCTTTGTCGAGCGGCACCATGCGCGCGTCGGTCCAGTCGGTGACGTAGACCTTGTGGTCGCGCAGCAGCATGCGCACCGTGTCGCGCAGCAGCGTGGCGTGGTGGCCCGACAACGGCGCCACCACCAGCACCGTTGGCTGTGTCTTCATCTGCGCCAGCACCGGTGCGTGATCGGTGAAGCGCTTGAAGCGCAACAGCCGGCAGAACGGCTTTTCCAGCGCCACGTGCTCCTGCACCGCGACGTCGATGCCGTCGACCGTGGTGCTCTGGATGTCGAAGCGTGGCTTCTCGTATTCCTTGGCCAGCCGGTGCATGAGGTCAAACCCGGCCGCCAATCGCTGTGCCATCGGCACATGGGTAAATGGTGAGAGCGGGTGGCTGTACAGCTTGCCGGAAGCGCTGGCGAACTCGGCGAACGGCGACATGAGCGCGCGCTGCGATTCATAGAGCTGATACAGCATCGGGAGGCCACTCCAGGCGGCTTTGGTGCGCCGCAACAACCACGGATGCTACTCCGAGCGCAGGGGGTCCTGTTTTATATGCACCCGCGGCGTGAAGAAAGCCCCCGCCATTCGACACCTGAACTGACGGCAGTTTGACCGGGCGCAAGCCGGACGGCTCAGGTCACCTTGGCGATCGCTTGGGCCACGTAGTCGATATTGCGCGCGTTCAACGCGGCGACGCAGATGCGTCCGGAGTCGACACCGTAGATCCCGAACTCGCTGCGTAGGCGCTGCATCTGAGGTGCCGACAAGCCGCTGTAGCTGAACATGCCTTGCTGGGTGCCGATAAAAGACATGTCCTGCTGCACGCCAGCCGACTTCAGTTTGGCGATCAGACTGACGCGCATCTGACGAATGCGCTCGCGCATCTGGGCCAGCTCGTCTTCCCACATCCGGCGCAGACCCCCGTCGGCGAGCACCGCCGATACGGCCTTGGCGCCGTGCGTCGGTGGGTTGGAATAGTTGGTCCGGATCAGCACTTTCAGCTGCGACAGCACGCGCTGCGCCTCCGGTGTGCTGCCGCACACGACCGACAGTGCGCCGACGCGCTCGCCGTACAACGAAAAGCTCTTGGAGAACGATGTCGCGACCAGGCATTCGACGCCGGCATCGGCGAACTGGCGCACTGCGGCTGCGTCGTCGCTCAGGCCATTGCCAAAGCCCTGGTAGGCCATGTCGAGCACCGGTGTCCAGCCGCGCTCGCGCGCCGATGCCACCACCTCGGCCCATTGCGCCCCGGTGAGGTCGCAGCCGGTCGGGTTGTGGCAGCAGGCGTGCAGCACCACCACCGTGCCCCGCGCGGCACCATTGAGCGCCGCCATCATCGCGTCGAAGCGCAGCCCGTGGGCGGCGTTGTCGTAGTACGGGTAGTTCTGCACCTCGAAGCCGGCCTGCGTGAACAGAGCGCGATGGTTCTCCCAACTCGGGTCGCTGATCAGCACCTTGGCCTGCGGCTGCAGGCGCTTGAGGAAATCGGCCGCTACCTTCAGCGCGCCGGTGCCGCCCAATGCCTGGACGGTCGCGACCCGGTTCTCGGTGACTGCGCGCGACGTGTCGCCCAAAGCCAGGCGTTGGGCCGCACGGTCGTAGTCGGCGATGCCGTCGATGGGCAGGTAGCCGCGCGCAGAGGGCGCCTCGACCATCGCCTGCTCGGCCGCCGCCACGCACTTCAACAGAGGCAGCGTGCCGTTCTCGTCGTAGTACATCCCGACACCCAAGTTCACCTTGTTGGGATTGGCGTCGGCCGCATATTGTTCGTTGAGACCGAGGATCGGGTCCCGCGGGGCAAGTTCGACGGCTGAAAACAGCGACATGGATGGTTCCGGACGGTTGAGAGGGCCGCCGCGCCCCTGTGCTCGCGCACGGCGGTCGGGTGGGTTAGTCTGCTGGGTCGCGCGGGCGGGCTGGCACCGCTTGCCGCGCCGCGCGATTTTATGGGTTGTGCATGAACACGTCGGTTCCAACTGCAACGATGGAGGCTGAACGCCCGACGGCGGATGAGGGCGAGTTCGTCCACTTCGACGGGTCGCCGTTCCAGCTTTACCAGCCGTACGCACCGGCGGGCGACCAGCCGAGCGCCATCAACCAGCTCGTGGAGGGCGTGGCCGACGGCCTGAGCTACCAGACGCTGCTGGGTGTCACCGGCTCGGGCAAGACCTTCACGATGGCCAACGTGATTGCCCGTCTCGGGCGGCCGGCGATCGTTTTCGCCCCCAACAAGACGCTGGCGGCGCAGCTGTACAGCGAGTTCCGCGAGTTCTTTCCGAAGAACGCGGTCGAGTACTTCGTCAGCTACTACGACTACTACCAGCCAGAGGCCTACGTCCCGCAGCGCGACTTGTACATCGAGAAGGACAGCTCGATCAACGAGCATATCGAGCAGATGCGGCTGTCGGCGACCAAGAGCCTGCTGGAGCGACGCGACGTGGTGATCGTGGCCACGGTGAGCGCGATCTACGGCATCGGCAACCCGAGCGACTACCACAAGATGGTGATGACGCTGCGCGTGGGTGACAAGATGGGGCAGCGCGACGTGATCGCCCAGCTGATCCGCATGCAGTACACGCGCAACGAGGTGGAGTTCGGCCGTGGCGCGTTTCGCGTGCGCGGAGACACGATCGACGTGTTTCCGGCGGAGCACAGCGAGCTCGCGCTGCGCATCGAG
>DATKJN010000920.1:0-8303 GCA_035543655.1 Burkholderiaceae bacterium
GAGCATGGAAGAGCTGGGCTCGGGCTTCTACCTGGCGATGCACGACCTCGAGATCCGCGGCGCCGGCGAGATGCTGGGCGAGAACCAGAGCGGCAACATGCAGGAGGTGGGCTTCCAGCTGTACAACGACATGCTGGCCGCTGCGGTGCGCGCGCTCAAGGCAGGCCGCGAGCCCGATCTGCTGTCGCCGCTGGCCGCCACCACCGAGATCAACCTGCACGCGCCGGCGCTGCTGCCCGATGTGTACTGCGGCGACGTGCACGCGCGGCTCAATCTGTACAAGCGGCTGGCGATGGCCGAGAAGCCCGAGCAGCTCGACAGGCTGCTCGAGGAGATCACCGACCGCTTCGGCAGGTTGCCGACGCAGGGCCAGGTGCTGTTCGACACCCACCGGCTGCGCGTGCTGGCCAAGAACTACGGCGTGCTCAAGGTCGACGCCAGCCCGCGTGGGATCAGCATCACGTTCAAGTCCAATCCACCGTTCGACGCGCAGCGCATCATCGAACTGGTGCAGCGCAACCGCCACATCAAGCTGGCCGGCAACGACCGCCTGCGCATCGAACGCGAGCTCGCCGAGCCGCGCGAGCGCGCGCAGTTCGTGCGCGACGTGCTGCGTTCTCTCGGCGCACCATCGCCCGTGGCGGCCTGACGACGGTCGATTGACCCGCCGCGCGCCGCCAAATGCCCGCGCGGTTATGGTGGCGCGATGCTGACCCTCTGGTGCATCGTGATCGGCCTGCTGCTGATCGGCATGGGCCTCACCGACACGATGCGGCGCGGCCTGCCGTTCTCGTCGGCGGCGTTGTACCTGCTGGCCGGCTGGCTGATCGGCCCGCAGGTGTCGGGGCTGCTGCACCTCGATCTGTTCGCCGACGCGCGCTTGCTCGAGATGCTGACCGAAGCCGCCGTGTTGATCTCGCTGTTCGCGGTCGGCCTGCGCCTGCGCGTGCGACTGACCGACCGTCTGTGGCTGACACCGATGCTGCTGGCTTCGCTGGCGATGCTGCTCACGATCGCCGCGCTCACCGCGGTCGGCTTCGGCCTCGGCTTGTCGCTCGGCGCGGCGCTGCTGTTGGCCGCCGTGCTTGCGCCGACCGATCCGGTGCTGGCCTCCGACGTGCAGGTGGACAACCCCGGCGACCGCGACCGTCTGCGCTTCAGCCTCAGCGGCGAAGGCGGCTTGAACGATGGCACGGCCTTCCCTTTCGTGATGCTGGCGTTGGGCGTGCTCGGGCTGCATGACCTCGGCAGCGGTGCATGGCGCTGGTGGGGCGTGGACCTGCTGTGGGCCGTGACCGGCGGCCTGGCGATCGGCTGGGTGATGGGTTGGTCGTTCAGCCGCGCCGTGCTGCACCTGCGCCGCCGGCGCGAGCAGGCGTTGGGCATGGAGAGTTTCCTCACGCTGGGCCTGATCGCCCTCACCTATGGACTGGCACTCACGGCACAGACCTATGGCTTTCTTGCGGTGTTCGTGGCCGGGTTGGCGATGCGCTCGGTGGAGTACGCCGACAGCGGCCAGCGCGACTCGGTGCCACCGGCCGGAGGCGACTCGGCGGCCACCTCGGCCTACATGGCCCGCGCGGTGCTCGACTTCACGCTCGACATCGAGCGCCTTGCCGAGCTGACGGTGATGCTGCTGATCGGCGCGATGCTCAGCGCATCCACCTTCAATGCGTTCACGCTCGGCATCGCAGCGGCGCTGCTGTTCGTCGTGCGGCCGCTGGCGGTGCGGCTCACATTGATCGGCTCGCCGCTCACGCTCACGCAACGCCGGCTCGCGGCCTGGTTCGGCATCCGCGGCGTGGGCTCGGCGTACTACCTCGCCTACGTGCTGTCGCACGGCGCCACGGGGGTCGAGACCGCGCGGGTGGCCGATGCCGTGCTGGCGACGATCGTCGCCTCGGTGCTGTTGCACGGCGCGTCCGCCACGCCGGTGATGCGGCTGTACCGCCGCGCCCGCCGCGGCAACGCGCGCGGCGACGGCTGACATCGGCACCGTCAGGGCTTCGGCCGCACCGCCAGCAGTTGCGTCACGGTGCGCAGCAGTTCGGCCACGTCGAGCGGCTTGGTCAGGTAGGCGACGAATCCCGCCGCCTTGCTGCGTTCGATGTCCTTGGGCATCGCGTTGGCGCTGATCGCCAGCACCGGGATGTCCCGCGTGGTTTCGTGTTCGCGCAGACACTGCATTACCGCATAGCCGTCCATGTCCGGCAGGTTGATGTCGAGCAGGATCAGCGCCGGCTGGTGCGTGCGTGCCAGTTCAAGCCCCAGACCGGGCGCCAGCGCGCTGAGCAGGCGGATGTTGTTGTGACGCGCGAAGATGCCTTCGATCAGGCGCAGGTTGGCCGGGTTGTCCTCGATGCACAGCACGTCGATCGGCGTCTGCGACACCAGCGGGGGCGGGACTTCCTCTGCGGCTTGTTCCGGCCTCGACGCGAGCCCCAGGGCCAACGGCAAGCGCACCCAGAACGTGCTGCCCGAGCCGGGTGCGCTCTCGGCGCCGATGACGCCGCCCATCGCTTCGACAAGCCGCTTGCTCAGTGCCAGGCCGATGCCGGTGCCTTCGATGCGGGTGTCGGCCTGCAGGCGCTCGAACGGCACGAACAGCCGCGCGAGTTGCTCGGCTGTCAGGCCGGCGCCGGTATCGCTGACGCGCACGCACACGCTGGGAGCCTCGCTGCTGGTCTCGGCCACGCACACGACATTGACGCTGCCCTGCCAGCGGTTGTACTTGACGGCGTTGGACAGCAAGTTGAGCAACACTTGCTTGAGTCGTGTGCGATCGGCACGCACCAGCACGTCGCAGTGGCGCGAGGCCTCGAGCAGGCGCACGCCCGCCGCTTCGGCCAGCGGGCGCAGCAGCGTGAGGCACTCTTCGATCAGCGGCCGCAGCGCCACCGGCTCGGGGCTGACGGTGAACTTGCCCGATTCGACCCGCGCCAGATCGAGCACGTCGTTGATCAACTCCAGCAGGTGCCGCCCCGCCGCGACGATCTCGCGCACCCAGCCCCGGTTGCCCGCGGGCAGCGTCGCCGACTGCTCGAGCAACTGGCCGAAGCCGAGGATCGCATTCATCGGCGTACGCAACTCATGGCTCATGCGAGAGAGAAACTCGCTCTTGGCGTGGTTGGCTCGCTCGGCCTCGTCGCGCGAGGCGGCCAGCTGCGCGGTGCGCTGCTCGACGCGACGCTCCAGATCGACATTCAGCGACTCGAGATTGCGTTCGGCTTCGTCGCGCCGCTGCAGCGCGGTGCGAAACGCTTGCGCGGCCTTCGCCACCGCGCCGAACTCGTCGCGGCGCTCGCGCACCGGCGCAGCGGCCGTGGTGTCGCCCGCGCTCAAGCGCTCCAAGGTGCGCATCAGCGAGGCCACGTCATCGGCAAAGCGCCGCGACAGCAGCACACTGACCAGCGCGATCAGCAGCAACGTGACCGACACTGCGACGAAGAAGCGCCAGCGTGCCGCTTGCAAGCGGCCGCGCAACTGATCGCTCTCTTGGACGATGCCGTCCTGCAGGTGTGCCACCAGCCGCAGAAACTCCGCATTGGCGCCGTCGTAGGCCTGATTGGCCTCCAACGTCACGCGCGCGATCTGCTCCAGGTTGACCGACGACAGCAGCACGGCCTCGCCCATCTGGTCGCGGTAGTCGATGAGGCGCCGTTGCAGGTGATGTGCGATGTCGGCAGCCAGGGTGTCGTCGGCCAAACCGCGCGCCGCCACAGCGAGTTCTTCGAGCGCGTCGTTGACGGCCAGGATGCGCTGGCGCCCCAACTGATAGAACTGTCCCTCGGACGTCTTGCCGCGAAACGACGACGCCAGCAGGTTGATGAACTTGACGTGGTTCGACGAGAACTGCGAGAACAGTCGCGACAACTCACGCAGGCGCGGCAGGGCCTGCGACGTGATGCGCTCCTGCAGCGCCGCGGTGTCGCGCTGCTCGACGACGTACAAGCCGCCCAACACGGCCATCAGGATCGCGGCGATGGCTGGCAGCAGCAGGAACTTGGCGAGGA
The DNA here is from genome assembly GCA_035543655.1 of Burkholderiaceae bacterium. Lineage (GTDB taxonomy): Bacteria > Pseudomonadota > Gammaproteobacteria > Burkholderiales > Burkholderiaceae_C > JAEUPI01. The sequence continues at coordinate 4,014 of DATKJN010000920.1, forward strand.
TCGGCAAGTCGGCCAGCAGCACTTTCATGATGCCGACCCGCGTTCAGCGCTTGGCCCCTCCCGCCGGCTGCGCCTTGCGGCCGAACTCGGCCCAGCGTGTCGGATCGATGGTCGCCACGTACTTGCTGGCGCCGCGCCCGTCGGGCCTGAACACGATCGCCACGCCTTCGGGACTCGGCCAGATGCCGGTGGCCTCCTGCAAGTTGCCGGTGTGGCCGGACAGAACGCTGTTGGTTCCGGCCTGCGGTTCGACGGCCAGCAACTTCGACAGCGCGACGGCGCGTCGCTTGGTGGTGGCCGCGTCGGCCGTGACGGTGTGCGAAAGCTCGGGCTCGGCCGACACCTTGCCGAACGCCAATCGCGCCGTGTCGAGCGTGCGGCAATACGGACTCGCCAGCACGCTGCCCACCGGAATGCGCAGGCGCTTGAACTCGCGGCCGATCTGCGTCATCTGCTGTCGGCCCTCGTCCGACAGGATGCGCTGCGTGGTGCAGTTGTCGAGGTCCGCGCGGTCGGCATCGCGCGTCGACAGGTCGGTCTTGCCGTGGCGAAAGTACAGCACGTGGCCGCCTGCGCGCAGTGCCTCGACCAGCGCGGCGCCGTCGATCACGTTCGGCGGGCTGTTGGACTTGTCCTCGGGTTGCGCGAGCAACCCCACGGGCCACACCAAAGTCGCCACCACCCAGGCGGCTTGCCGCCTTCGAACGCCGGTCGCGGTCATCGTCGGCTCCCACTGCTGCTGCAGCGTGCGGTCCCGACGTTACGCTGGGTGAGCCGCGTTAGTCCTGGGACAAACCTGGACCCTGCGCGATCGCGAGACGGCGGCGCGGTCAGTCTGCGGCCATTGGCGGCGGCACGAACGCGCGGTATTCGCGTTCAAGCCACTGCGCGAAACACAGGCCATCGATGTCGCCGAATGCCGGCGCGATGATCTGCGCCCCGATCGGCAGGCCGTGCGCGCTCAACCCGAGCGGCACCGCGGTGGCCGGCAGTCCGACCAGTCCGGGGTAGCCGGCCCAGAACAACGCATCGGTGGTCGGTTGCGGCTTGCCGTTGACCGGGATCATTCGTTCCCAGCGTTCGCCGCGCTCGTTGCGTTCGAATGCCGGCGTGGTGGCGACCGGGCAGATCAAGAAGTCGTGCCGTTCGAAGAAGGTGGCCCACTCGTTGCGCAACTTGGCGCGGGTCTCGTCGATCTGCACCCATGCCCGGTGGCTTAGGGTGTTGCCGCGAAAGTGCCAGGCCGGGTAACTTTGGTCGTCGGGTGCGAAACCCTTTGCACGCTCGAGCGCCTGCGCATACACCGCGTCGCCGCTGGCCGCGCCGGTGGCCGCGCGCAGCAGGTGGATGTAGGTGTGCTGCGTCTCGGCGCTGTTCACCGGGCGCGCGTCTTCGTTCACCGCCACGCCCTGCCTGCGCAGGAACACCACCAGGTCATGCAGCGCCCGCTGCACACTGACGTCGACCTGCGCCTGCGCGTCGTCGTAGATCACCGCCACCCGGCAGCGCCGCGGTGCCGTGCCCCGCACGCGCCAAGCCGTCGGCACCGCGCCGATTGGCGTCATCGCCATCAGCGGGGCCGCCAGCACATCCATCGCCAGCGCGAGGTCGAACGCGCTGCGCGCCATCGGACCCGCGACGCAGATGTCCATCGCCTCGGGCCCATGCTGCGGCTGCAGTTCATGACCTTGCATCGGTACCACGCCCCAGGTGGGCTTGTGGCCCCACACGCCGCAGTAATGCGCAGGGTTGCGGATCGACGCGCCGATGTCGCTGCCCAGTTCCAGCCCGGTCAGACCGGCCGCCAGTGCCGCAGCAGAGCCGCCCGACGAGCCGCCCGGCGTGCGCGCCAGGTCCCACGGGTTGTGGGTGGTGCCGTATACCGGATTGAAGCTCTGCCAATCGGCCAGGAACGTCGGCACGTTGGTCTTGCCGAACACCACCGCTCCCGCGGCCTTCAGACGCTGCACGGTGACCGCGTCACGCCCGGGCCGGTTGTTGCGATGGGTCTCGAAGCCCCAGGTGGTGGGCAGGCCGGCGACGTTGAAGGCCTCCTTCACCGTCATCGGCACGCCATGCAGCGGTCCCCACGATTCGCCGCGCGCGAGTGCGGCATCCGCTTCGCGTGCGCGCTGGCGCGCGCGCTCGGCATCGAGCACCGGCACGGCACGGATCGCGGGATTCAGCCGCTCGATGCGCGCGAGGTATCCGTCGAGCAATTCGAGCGCCGACACGTCCTTGCAACGGATGCGGTGCGCGAGTTCATGAGCAGGGAGAAAGGCCAGTTCGTTCATGGGCTGCATCTTGGCGTGCAGCGCCGCGCCGCAGTGTCCGGGGATGCCCGCAGGCTGCCGAACTGCGGCATCATGCGGCGACGCCCTGCCGTGGAGACCGCCGCATGAAGCTCGTGATCGCGCAGATGAAACACGAGACCAACACCTACTCGCCGGTGCCCACCCCGCTGGCGCGCTTTGCCCATGGCAGCGACACGCCGCCCGAGGGTGACGCCGCGATCGCGGCCTACAAGGGCACTGGATCGGCGCTCGGCGCCTTCATCGAGCTGGCAGAAAGCCATGGCGCGCAGTTCGTCGTGCCGATCGCGGCCAGCGCATGGCCGAGCGGCCCGGTGGACGATCGCGCGTTCGATCACATCGCGCAGCGCATCTGCGACGCGGTGGCACAGGGCTGTGACGGCGTGCTGCTCGACCTGCACGGCGCGATGGTCACGCAAAGCCACGAAGACGGCGAAGGCGAGCTGTTGCGCCGCATCCGCGCCGTCGCGCCCAGCGTGCCGATCGCGGCGGCGATGGACATGCACACCAACCTGTACGACGCCTTCGCGCAACGGGTGAGCGTGATCGCCGGCTACCAGACCTATCCGCACATCGACATGTTCGAGACCGGCCAGCGCGTTGGCCGCGCGCTGTTGGCTCAGCTGCAGGGCAAGGCCCGGCCGACAATGGCCTGGGGCCGCCAGCCGATGCTGCCGCATGTGATGCGCCAGGGCAGCGACGATTCACCGAATCGCGAGCTGCAGGCGCGCTGCAAGCAGATGGAAGCGCAGGGTGCCTTGTGTGCCACGGTGTTCGTCGGCTTTCCCAACGCCGACATCGAATACGCCGGCCTGTCGGCGGTGGTGGTGACCGACAACGACCCGGCGCTCGCGCGCCGCTGGTGCGACGAGCTGCTGGAGATGGCGTGGTCGCAACGCGCGAAGTTCGTCTACGAGGTGAAGCCGCTGGCCGAGTCGATGGCGCAGGCCCAATCCATCGCCGCTGCGAAGCCGGCCGGCAGCGGGCCGGTGGTGTTGCTCGACCACAGCGACAACTGCGCGTCGGGCGGCACGATGGACACGATGACGGTGCTCGGCGCCATCCTCGACGCCGGCCTCGAAGGGGTCGCGGCGTTCGCCATCTTCGACCCGCAGGCGGTGCAGCAGATGATCGCGGCCGGTGTCGGCAAGCCGGTCACGCTGTCGCTCGGCGGCAAGCTCGACATGCCTGGCATCGGCCTGAAAGGCGAGCCGCGCACCGTGAGCGGCACGGTGCGGCTGGTGTGCGACGGCAAATACAAGAACTACGGACCGATGGCGCGCGGTGAACGCAACGACATGGGGCCGACCGCGGTGCTCGACACCGGCAAGGTCTTGATCGTGGTGATCTCCAACCACGTGGAGCCGCATGACCTGGCGGCGTTCACCGCGGTGGGCATCGCGCCGGAGCGGCAGCGCTTCGTGATGCTGAAGAGCCGCATCCACTGGCGCGCCGGACTGGCACCGCTGGCGCACGCCGTCGTCGAGTGCGCCGGCACGGGCGTGTGCACGTCGGACTACGCCACGCTGGCGTTCAAGAACGTGCGTCGACCGATCTATCCGGTCGACGCGATGTGACCCACGCGGCCGGCGCCGAGTACCGAACCTAACCGGCTGGGCCGGTCGCGGCCCCGAACGCGAAGTCGCGCCCCGGCGCGGCGGCGAACAGCGCGCGGGTGTACTCGTGCTGCGGCGCGCCGAACACCTGGTGCGCCGGCCCGTACTCCACCACCTTGCCCTGCGACATCACCGCGAGCTGGTCGCACACCTGCGACGCCACGCGCAGGTCGTGCGTGATGAACAGCATCGCGAGATTCAGGCGTTCGCGGATCTCTTCGAGCAGTTTCAGCACCTGCGCCTGCACCGACACGTCGAGCGCCGACACGGCCTCGTCGGCGATCAGCAGCTCGGGTTCCATCATCAGCGCTCGCGCGATGCATAGGCGCTGACGCTGGCCGCCGGAGAACTGGTGCGGGTAG
>DATKJN010000921.1:0-3069 GCA_035543655.1 Burkholderiaceae bacterium
CAGTTCTATGTCGCCGACCGTCGGCTGAGCTGCCAGCTCTACCAGCGCAGTGCCGACATCTTTCTCGGTGTGCCGTTCAATATCGCGAGCTATGCGTTGCTCACGCACATGCTCGCGCAGCAGTCCGATCTCGACGTCGGCGACTTCATCTGGACCGGCGGTGACTGCCACATCTACAACAACCATTTCGAGCAGGTGCAGACGCAACTGGCGCGCGAGCCACTCGCCTATCCGCTGCTCAAGCTGAAGCGCAAGCCGCCGTCGATCTTCGATTTCGAGTATGACGACTTCGAGGTCCTCGAATACGCAAGCCATCCGGCCATCAAGGCGCCGGTGGCGGTGTAGCACTGCTGCCCGAGCGCGTATCTCGGGAACACCACTTGCCCCCAGCGGCAGCGCAGTCGGCGGCCCCGCCCAAAGGCGACGGGCGACGGGCGATCCTGCTGCGCCTGGGGATCTGTCATGCGGCTGAGGTTGTTGCTTGGCGTGGCGCTGGTCGGCGCATCGGCGATCGGGTTGTCGTCGTGCGGCGGTGACGATGCGGCCAACGCCCCGCCCGAGCCGGTGATCGCCTCGCCCGCAGAGGGTTCGACGTTCAAGGCCGGCGACACGATCCGCATCGAGGTCAGTGCAAGCGACCCGCAGGACGGCGCGCTCAGCGCGGCCAGCCTGAGTTGGTGGGTTGATTTCCACCACGACACGCACGCGCATCCCTTCGTTCTGCCCACCACCGGCGCGGGCAGCAGCACGAGTGTGCCCACGCGCGGCGAGACCTCCGACAACGTTTGGCTGCGCATCCATCTGCGCGCCACCGACAGCGCCGGCGCAACCACTGAAGTCACGCGCGACGTACTGCCGCAAAAAGTGCAGATCGCCCTGGCAACACAACCCGCCGGTCTGCAACTCACGCTGGACGGCCAACCGGTGACCGCGCCACACACGCTGACCGGCGTGGTGGGGCTCGAGCGCGACCTGGGTGCGGCCGATCAGATCTTCAACGGGCGCAGCTACCGATTCAGCACCTGGAGCGACGGCGGTGCGGCCACGCACACGATCGCAACACCCGCGACCGACAGCACCTACACCGCCGTCTTCATCGACCTCGGGCCTGCGGTCAACGCGCCACCGACGGTCGCCCTCACGGCGCCGGCCAACAACAGCACGGGCAACCCGGGCACCCCGATCACGCTCACCGCCACGGCCAGCGACAGTGACGGCACGATCGCCAACGTGCAGTTCTTCGACGGCAGCGCGGCGATCGGTGCGGCCGACACCACCGCGCCATTTTCGGTGACGTGGACACCTGCGACCACGGGCGTGCACATGCTGAGCGCGCGCGCCACCGACGACCGCGGTGGCACGACAACGAGTGCGGCGGTGCGCGTGACGATCAACGTGTCGACCTCCGACACCCAGCCGCCGACGGTGACCATCGTCGAGCCCGTGGCGTTGGCCGACAACCTCACGGGCACGGTCACCTTCCGCGCCGACGCCGTCGACAACGTGGGCGTGGCCCACGTGGAGTTCCAGGTCGACGGCGTGCCACTGGCCCCCGACACGTCGGCGCCGTACAGCGCCACGGTCGACACGAACCTGCACGCTGCCGGGCAGCACGTGTTGCGCGTGCGCGCGCGCGATGGCGCCGGCAACCAATCCGACTGGACCCAGGCGATCGTGCGCTTCGGCGGCACCCGCGAAACACCCGCCGGCATCACGCGCACCGCTCGATGGGCTGGACCGCTCAGATCCGCAACGGCGTTCACGGAACTGCCCGACGGACGCCTGTTGATCGCGCAGCAAGAGGGCGCGGTTCGCATGGTGCTGGCCGATGGCACCTTGCTTGCGACGCCGGTGCTTTCGGTGGTTGCCGACTTCACCAACGAACGCGGCCTGCTCGGCGTGGCGGCTCACCCGCAGTTCGCCAGCAATGGTTTCATCTACGTCTACTACACCACCGCGCAAGGCGGCACGCACAACCGCATCAGCCGCTTCACGGTCAGCGGCAACACGGCCAGTGGTGAAGTGGCGCTGGTGGATTTGCCCACATTGACGTCGACCAGCCACAACGGCGGCGCGATGCACTTCGGCAGCGATGGCAAGCTGTACGTCGCCGTGGGCGACAACCAGGTCGGTGCGAACTCACAAAACCTAAACTCACCGCTGGGCAAGCTGCTGCGACTCAACGACGACGGCAGCATCCCGAGTGACAACCCGTACTGCACCACGCAAGGCAACCTGGCCTGCGCCGGCTGGGCCCATGGGCTGCGCAACCCGTTCACCTTTGCCGTGCAGCCCGGCACCGGCCGCATTCACGTCAACGACGTCGGTCAAGGCCTGTGGGAAGAAATCAATGTCGTTGCGCGCGGCGCCAACTTTGGATGGCCGGCGACCGAAGGGCTCACCAACGCCACCGGCGTCACCTCGCCGATGTTCACGTACCCGCACGAGCGCAATGCGCCGGTCCCGCCGGGCAATGGCCCGGGCGGCTTCTTCGTGGGGGCATGCATCATCGGCGGCGCGTTCTACCCGAGCAGCGGCCCCTTCCCAGCGCCTTGGCGCGGTGGCTACTTTTTCTCCGATTTCATCGCTCCGTTTGTCGGTTTTATCGACTTGAACAACGGCAATGCCGCCTATTCATTCGGTAGCGTGACAGAGCAGTCGCTTGGAATGCTGGTCACTCGTAGCGGTGCTCTGCTGGTGCTGCATCGAGGTTGGATCACCCGCTTCACGGCGTCATGAGATGCCGGCGGTCGCGCGCGTCAACCCTTGTGGTTGGCCGCCAACCGTGCCGCCGACGAAGGTTGCATCCAGGGCACGCGGAGGGGCGGGCCTTCGCGCGACTCCGCTGCGACAATGCGCGCCGAGATGAGTCAACGCCCCTACAACGTCGTGCTGATCGCCGCCGTCGCGCGCAATGGCGTGATCGGCCGTGGCGGCACGCTGCCGTGGCACCTGGGTGCCGACATGGCGCATTTTCGCGAAGTGACGCGTGGCTGCCCGGTGATCATGGGCCGGCGCACGTGGGACTCGCTGTCGCCGCGCTACCGGCCGTTGCCCGGACGCGCCAAC
>DATKJN010000922.1:0-3929 GCA_035543655.1 Burkholderiaceae bacterium
GATCCGTGATGACGTGGCCCCATGTTCTGCGCGTGGGTTGCATGTGGCGAGGTCAGCGTTCACAACCTCGCGCGCACGACCCCACTTGTTCCGGGGGCATCCGGAGAGCGGACTGCACAGTCCGTCACGTGCCGCAGCGAGCGTGCGATTCACACGTGAAAAACATCAGCAACCGGACATCGGGTCCGACCGTTGAAAACGACCGCTCATCCCCTTGATGACAGAAACGAACCTGAAGGTTCAAAGCGGCCATTTCGTTGTTAGGGGGGTGCCCCGGTCCGCGACCTCGGTACAGGGGCGCCGGCGCTTCAGCGGACAATCGCGGCCGCCATGCGTCCGCCCTTTGTCTACCTCGCCTCGCAAAGCCCGCGACGCCAGCAGCTGCTGCAGCAGCTGGGTGTGCGGTTCGAAGTGCTGCTGCCGGATGCGTCGGAGGATGCCGAAGCGCTCGAAGCCGTGCGGCCCGGTGAAGGCGCCGAGGCCTACGTGCGCCGGGTCACGCGGGCCAAGTTGAGCGCGGCGCGTGAGCGCCTGCTACGCCGCGGCCTGCCGGCGGCGCCGCTGCTGAGCGCCGACACCACCGTCGCGCTGGGCCGCGCCATCCTCGGCAAGCCGGTGGATGCGGGCGAAGCCTGCGCGATGTTGGCGCGGCTGTCTGGTCGTTGGCACCGCGTGTTGAGTGGCGTGGCGGTGACGCAGGGTGCGCGCAGCGCATTGCGGCTGAACGTGTCGCGTGTGCGTTTCGCCAAGCTGCCGCGCGCGACGATCGACGCCTACGTGGCCAGCGGTGAGCCGTTCGGCAAGGCGGGCGCGTATGCGATCCAGAGTGCGCTCGCCGGCTGGGTCGAGCGCATCGATGGCAGCCATTCGGGCATCATGGGGTTGCCCTTGTTTGAAACAGCGCAACTCCTGCAGCGGGCCGGCGTGCCGACGGCGCTCAGCGAGTGAATAGACTGCACCATGAAACAACCCCCACGCTCGCTTCGCTCACTGCCCCGCTGGCTCCGAAGGAGCCGCTTCGTGGCTCCTGGGGCGCGTCAACGCCTCCGGGCGGCCGGACGCCGCTGACATGGCCACACACGACATCCTGATCAACTGGTCGCCGCAAGAGACCCGAGTGGCCATGGTCGAAAACGGCGCGGTGCAGGAGCTGCACATCGAGCGCGCCCTCGAGCGCGGACTGGTCGGCAACGTTTACCTCGGCAAGGTGGCGCGCGTGCTGCCCGGTATGCAGAGCGCGTTCGTCGACGTCGGCCTGGAGCGCGCTGCTTTCCTGCACGTGGCCGACCTGCACACCAGCAACGGCGCGCGGACCGAAGGTGCGCCGTTGGTGCCGATCGAACGCCAGGTGTTCGAAGGCCAGACCTTGCTCGTCCAGGTGATCAAGGACCCGATCGGCACCAAGGGGGCACGCCTGTCGACGCAGGTCTCGATCGCCGGGCGCATGCTGGTGTTCCTGCCGCAGGACACACACATCGGCATCTCGCAGAAGATCGGCTCGCCCGAAGCGCGCGAGCAGCTGCGCACCCGCATGCAGGCGCTGGTGGGTGACGGCGGCGGCGGTTTCATCCTGCGCACCAATGCCGAGGACGCCAGCGACGAGGAACTGTCCGACGACATCGCCTACCTGCGCAAGGCCTGGTCGACGATCCGCGAGGCAGCGACGACCCGCTCGGCCGGCACGCTGCTGCACCAGGACCTGAACCTCGCCGAGCGCGTGCTGCGCGACCTCACCAACGATGGCACGCAGACGATCCGCATCGACGCGAAGTTGCAGTTCGACGCGCTGCAGGCCTTCGGTGCCACGTATTCCCCCGGCGCGGTCGGCAAGCTGGAGCACTACAAGGGCGAGCGGCCGATCTTCGACCTGTTCAACATCGAAGAAGACATCCAGCGTGCGCTGGCGCGCCGCGTCGACCTGAAGTCCGGCGGCTACCTGATCATCGACCAGACCGAGGCGCTGACGACGATCGACGTCAACACCGGTGGCTTCGTCGGCGCGCGCAACTTCGACGACACCATCTTCAAGACCAACCTCGAGGCCGCGCTGGCCCTCGGCCGCCAGCTGCGGCTGCGCAACCTGGGCGGCATCATCATCGTCGACTTCATCGACATGACGCGCGACGAGCACCGCGGTGCGGTGCTGGCCGAGTTCCGCAAGCAGCTCGCACGGGATCGCACCAAGACCACGGTGAGCGGCTTCACGCAGCTCGGTCTGGTGGAGATGACGCGCAAGCGCACGCGGGAGTCGCTGGCCCACATGCTGTGCGAAGCGTGCCCCACCTGCGAGGGCCGCGGCCAGGTGAAAACGGCGCGCAGCGTGTGCTACGACATCCTGCGCGAGATCCTGCGTGAAGCGCGCCAGTTCAACCCGAAGGAGTTCCGTGTCATCGCCAGCCCGGCCGTGGTCGAGATGCTGCTCGATGAGGAGAGCGCGCACCTCGCGGGCTTGAGCGAGTTCATCGGCAAGCCGATCTCGCTGTCAGCCGAGAGCGCGATGAACCCGGAGCAGTACGACATCGTGCTCATGTGAGCTCGGGGGCGTCACGCCCCGTCCTGCGCAGGCACCGCTGCCCCTAGCTTTCATCACAAGTGACGATCCGCGCCATTGCAGGGCGCAGCCTTGACCTGTAAGTTTGCCTTCCGGGCCTTGGCGGCCCGCAGGAGGGCGGGTCATGCGATCGAAGGTGCGGGGCAACGGGCTGGCGGGCACGACGAACCTGGCGCTGCTGGCCCCGGTTCGAGAAGGCCTGGCGCCGGCTTTCGAACCGGTGAGCTACCTCGAGCGGCTGCGCCGCCTGCTCAACGCGATGCATGCCTCGCGCCGCAACGCGCGCGAGTCCGAGTTGCGCGGGTCGGTCTTCCCCGACCCGATCGGCCGGTTCGGAATCATCAGCCACTTCCGCTACGCGCTGGTGCCGCCGGAACTGGTCGGCGCCAAGCGCTGGCACCTGTCGCTCAACGTCACCTTCGATGGCGGCTGGGAGCCCTATATGCGGGTGATCTACCGCGACATCGGCCCACTGCTGGATGCGCTGCTGTGCCATTGCGAGGGCTACCCGGGCTCGCGCACCAGCGACTTCGACAGCTACTGCCGATGGGTGCGTGCAGCCGAACTGGACGCGGGCATCTACTACACCGACTCCCCGGCCACGCTGGCGGACCAGCGCTACCTGGCCAGCGTCGAGCGACTGCAGCGCGAAAGCGGCAACGCGGTCGCGGCCGAGCGCGCGATCGCTGCGCACGCCGAGCCGGACGACATCACCGCCATGAGCCAGGGCCTGGCCAAAGCGCTCGGCGATCTCGGCGCCCACCTTCCGCTGCACCTGCGCGCGCTCAAAGGCTTGTATCGACTGACCGGTTTCTGGGCCGGCTCCGACGGCGACATCCTGCTGCGCTTCGCGCAACTGGTGCTCGCAGGATTCCAGCAAGTGATCAAGGCGCCAGCGTTCACCAGCCATCCGGAGGCGCCGACGATCGGCGCCTTGTTCGCCGATGAGTTGGCCTGGCTCGCGCGGCCGCTCGCCGACCCCGCGCCGATCGAGCGTTTGCTATGGGAAGAACGGCAATTGCAAGCTGCCTTGCTGGACGACGGCCCCCGCGCCACGCACGGCGCGCTGGTGCTGCTGCGCGTGATCGACCCGGTCGCCGCAGCGGCGCACCTGAGCGCGCTCGAGCCGCGATGCGCGGCGCCTGCGGCGGCCGAGGGCCAGGCGCGCCTGCACGTGGCTTTCACGATGGCCGGGCTGCGTGCGCTGCAGATCCACCCCGAGCGCCTGGACCGCCTGCCCGCCGAATTCGGCGAAGGCATGGAGCCGCGTGCCGGCCTGATGGGCGATGTGCGAGGCAACCACCCCGACCACTGGCGTCGGCCTCTGCGTCACGGCGTGGACCCGGCGCGCGAGGACCGCATCTCGCTCGGCGTCGTG
>DATKJN010000923.1:0-4488 GCA_035543655.1 Burkholderiaceae bacterium
CACCACGCGTCGGCCTGGCGTGTGGCCGCATTTCTTCGGCACTTCCTGGTCCTCGAGCTGGATCGCGGCGGCACCCGCGGCTTCATAGCCCTGCACCGTGTGCGCCACGTTGAGCAAGCCGCCATAGCCGGTGTCGCCGTCGGCGATCAACGGCGTGCGCGCCATGGTGGCCATCTGCCGCACGCGGCCCACCATGTCGGTGTAGGTGGCCAGCCCCGCGTCGGGCAGGCCGAGATGCGAGGCCACGGTGCCGAATCCGGTCATGTACAGCGCATCGAAACCGCACGCGTCGGCCATGCGCAGCGACACCATGTCGTGCACGCCGGGCGCGACCACCAGCCCCGGCTGTTGCAGGCGCTGGCGCAGCGTGGGGCGCAATTCGGGTTGCATCGGCAGGTCGTTCGGGGCGGTGCTGCAGCCGCTTGCACGTGGCGTACCAAGCCGCTATGGCCTTCCAAGTTCTTGATCTGCCATCGGTATCACCCCGGGTCGGCGCGCGGCTGTGTTGCATGCAACATGCATGCAACGTCGTTGTTTCATCGAGCCGGACCGCCATGAACCTGCCGCGCCTTTGTTTTCTGAGCTACCGCGCGATCCGCGAGTTCGCCCGCCCAGTGCTGGCCGAGTACGCCGACCGCGCGGCGATCGAAGTGGTCGACGGCAGCTTCGAGCGCACGCTGGCGATCGCGCGCGACCGCCTCGAGCGGCGCAGCGTCGACGTGTTCGTCAGCGCGGGGTCCAACGCCAGCTTGCTGCGCAGGCACTTGCAGGCGCCCGTGGCCACCATCCAGCTCACCGGCTTCGACATCCTGCAGGCGCTGCTGGTGGCGCGTGCGCGGACAGCGCGTGTGGGCATCGTCACCTATGGCCAGACGATTCCCGAGCTCGATGCCGTGAAGGCGCTGCTCAACATCGAGATCCAGCAACACGACTACACCACGCCGAGCGAAGCGCGCGAGCGCATCGCCGCATTGCGCGCCGCCGGCATCACCGTGGTCGTCGGCTCGAGCCTGGTGGTCGAACTGGCGGCCGAGGCGGGCCTGCAAGGCATCCTCGCCTACTCGCTGGCCAGCATCCGCCAGGGCTTCGACGACGCGCTGGAGCTGGCGCGCGTGGCGCGCCTGGAGGCCGGCCGCTACGAACAGCTCGATGCCGTGCTGCACCACCTGCACGACGCGGTGCTCGCCGTCGATGCGCGCGGCCAGGTGATCGCCGCCAATCCGGCGATGCAGCGGGCGCTGTCGCTGTCGCCGCCGTGCGTCGGCCGCAGCCTGGCCGATCTGCCAGCCGAGCTCGGCCTGCAGGCCGTGCTGCAAGGCCGCGCGCCCGACGGCGATCCGGTGTTGCGCCTCGCCGGGCGCGACTGGATCGCGCAGCGGCGCGCGATCGTCGAACACGACACCTTGACCGGCGCGATGCTGACCTTGTACGACGCCGGTGCGATCCACGAAGCCGACAACCGCCTGCGCATCCAGCAGCGCATCCGGCAAACGCGAAAGCAGCCGCATGGCAGCCATGTCGCGCGCTACCGCTTCGAAGACCTGCTCGGCCGCAGCGCGGGCTTCGTGCGCACGCTGCAGGTGGCTCGCCGCTATGCGCGCACCGAACTCGCGATCCTGATCACCGGCGAAAGCGGCACCGGCAAGGAGCTGCTGGCGCAGGCGATCCATCAGGCCAGCGCACGCGCGGCGCGGCCGTTCGTTGCCATCAACTGCGCCGCCTTTCCGGAAGGGCTGCTGGAGAGCGAACTGTTCGGCCACGAGGAGGGCGCCTTCACCGGCGCGCGCCGTGGCGGCCAGCGCGGCTTGTTCGAGGCCGCGCACACCGGCACCTTGTTCCTCGACGAGATCGGCGACATGCCGCTGGCGCTGCAGACGCGCTTGTTGCGCGTGCTGCAGGAAGGCGAGATCCAGCGCCTGGGCGCGGCGGCCGGGATTCCGGTCGACGTGCGCGTGATCGCGGCCACGCACCAGCCGCTGGTGGAGATGGTGGGCGAACGGCGCTTTCGCCAGGACCTGTTCTACCGCCTCGATGCGTTGCGCTTGCAGCTGCCGCCGCTGCGCGCGCGCCGCGAAGACATCGCGCTGCTCGCCGAAACGCTGTTGCAGGAGGCGCTGCAGCGCCACGGCGGATTGCTGTCGGCACGTGCGCTGTTGGTGCCCTTGCTGCCGCACCTGCAGCGACACACCTGGCCGGGCAACGTGCGCGAGCTCGGCCACACGATGGAGCGACTGGCGGTGTTCGCACTGCAGGCCACTCGGGTCGACGATCTCGATTGGCTCGCGTTCGCCGAAGAATGCCCCGAAGCGCTGGCCACGCTGCTGCACGCGACGACCGACGGAGCCGGTCGTCCCGTTCCGGTCGGTGCGCGTGGCGAGCGGGCCCGCCGCGCCATCGAACGCGAAGGGGGCAGCGCCACCAAGGCCGCGCAGCGCCTGGGCATCAGCCGCACGACCTTGTGGCGCTGGTTGCAGCAGCCGGCTTGATGCCCATCAAGCCGCAGGAGGTCATGCGACACGCGGCGCGGGCTAGTCCCAATCGAGCGCAACCCCGGGCATGCCACAGTGCGGCACCGAAAACGGTGGGGTGGTCCCCGTGAACCGACTGACGATCGACGAGTTGCGCGAATCGGCGTCCGGTGCGATCGCCCGCCGCATCCTGCTCGTTGCAAGCGTCGTGTCGGCGCTGGCGGCGCTGCTGTTGGCGACCACCCATCTGCCGCTGAACCTGCGCTGGCCGCTGGTCGGCTGCTTCGTCGTCACGTCGGTGCTGTCGTGGTTGGCGACGCGCTGGTCGCAGGCGGCCGCGCAATGGGCCGTGCTGGGCGTGTGCGCCGGTGCGCTCGCACTGGTGGCGTCGTACGGCCTGCTCAGCGGGCTCGGCTTCAACGCGCCGGCGATCGGCTTCCTGACCCTGCTGCCGATGGTCATCTGCGTGGCGGTGGGTTCACGCGCCGGCATCGTCACTGCGGCCGCGACCGCGGCCGCGCTGCTGGTGCTGGCTTGGGCCGAGGCCAGCGGCTGGGTGGGCGCCGCGGTGCTGGCGCAACTGCCGTTGCCGCGTCGGCTGGCCAACCACCTGCTGCTGGTGGGCGCCGGGCTGGCATGCGGCCTCGCGGTGGCACACACGCTGGCGCTGCACCGGCGTGCCGGCGACGAGCGTGAGGCGCGTTTCATGCACTTGCTCGGCATCGCGGTCGACACCTACTGGGAGCTCGACGACGCATCGAGCACCACCACCATCTGGCGGCGCGGCCCCGACAAGCGATTCGTCAAGCAGGCACGCACGTTTCCTGCGCCCTGGAAGCGGCCCGAGTGGGCCAACGACGCCGCCGCCACCGCGGCGCACATCGCGGCACGCGATGCACGCCAGTCGTTTCGCGATCTTCACTCTCGGTGGCGGCGCCGCGACGGCACCATCCGACACGAGTTGATCAGCGGCGAGCCGCGATTCGATGCGCAAGGGCGCTTCGTCGGCTTCTGGGGCGTGGGCCGCGACATCACCGCCGACCTGCAACTGAAGCAGGCGGTGCGCGACAGCGAAGCGCGCTATCGCGACCTGTTCGACGTGGCACCGCTGGCGCTGGTGATCCACCGTGGTGGCCGCGTGATCGATGTCAACCCGGCCGCGGTGGCGTTGTTCGGATTCAAGGACGCGGCGGCGATGAAGGCGCAGCCGCTGTTGGCGCGGCTGGATCCCGAGGAGCGCGCACGGGCGGATGAACGCGAGCGTGCCGTGTTGGCCGGCCAGCGCATGGAGCCCGCCGTGTACCGCTGGACGATGCACGATGGCCGTCGCGCGACGCTGCGCGCCAATGGCACGCGGCTGGAGGTCGAGGGCCAACCGAGCGTGCTGGGGATCTTCGAGGACATCAGCGAGCTGCACCAGGCGCAGGAGGCGCTGCAGCGATCGGAAGCCACGCTGTCGCACCTGGTGGCCACCAGCCCGGACCTGATCACGCTCACGGACATGGACAGCGGCGCCTACGTGATGGTCAACGACACCTTCACGCGTCTGACGGGATACACGCGCGAACAGGCGGTCGGACACACGGCGATCGAGCTCGGCGTCTGGGCCGACCCGCGCGATCGCGAGCCGTTCATCGCTGCGCTGCGCAGTCGCGGCAGCGTGGCGAACCTGCCCCACGAGTTCGTATCGCGCAGCGGCGAAAGCTTCATCTTGTTGTTGTCGGCGGCGCAGTTCGAGCTCGAGGGTCGTCGGTACGTGGTGCTCAATGGTCGCGACATCTCCGAGACCGAACGCACGCGCCTGGCTCATGAGGCGGTGCTGCAGAACGCCACGCTCGGCATCGCGTTCACTCGCGAGCAAAAGATCCTGCAGGCCAATCCGGCGCTCGAGCAGATGCTGGGCTGGGAACGCGGCACGCTGACCGGGCGGCCCGGGCGCGCGGTGTGGCCGAACGACGACGACTACGCCGAAGTCGGGCAACTGATCGGGCCGCTGCTGGCCCACGGCGAATCGGTGGAG
>DATKJN010000924.1:0-4880 GCA_035543655.1 Burkholderiaceae bacterium
TGCAACACCGACCGAAGCCGCCGGCGGTGGTGTTCGTCACCGCGCACGGCGAGCATGCGCTGCGTGCCTTCGAACTCGAGGCCGTCGACTACCTGACCAAGCCGGTGCGGCGCGAGCGGCTGCAGGCGGCGCTGTTGCGGGTGGCCCAGCGGCTGCAGCCGCGTGCGGCCAATGGCGCCGCAGTGCCGATGCTGGTGGTGAGCGACCGCGGCCGCGTGCTGCGCATCCCGGCCACCGAGGTGCTGTACCTGAGGGCCGAGCTGAAATACGTGACCTTGCGCACCGCCGACGGCGAATGGGTGCTCGACGAGCCGCTGGGCGATCTGGAGCAGCGCCTGGGCGGCGACTTCATCCGCGTGCACCGCAACGCGCTGGTCGCCCGCCGTGCGGTGCGGGCGCTGGAGCGGGCCGAGTCACAGGAAGAGCCTTTGGGCTGGGCGGTGCGCCTGACCAACGGCGAGCAGCTTTCTGTTTCACGGCGGCAATTGACAGCGGTTCGCGATGCGTTAGGGTCGCAGGATCATTGACACAGGACCCTTGCGGCCAGTGAAGCTCGCATCGATCCGTCCGCACATCACCTTCTGGGCCTTTCGCCTGGCCTGGGTGGTCGCCATCGCGCTGTGGGGGCTGGCGTTGGTGCCGTGGTTCCGCACACCCGAGTCGCTGCCGCCCGAGCCGGTGCGGCTGGCGTTGAACGGAGGGTCGCCGCAGTTCCAGTTTCCGACCCAGGAAGGCGAGCCGCCGGCGGCCGGCAGACCCGAGCCGCAGTTCGTGCCGCAGCGTCCGCGCACCGCGGCCTCCGCTGCCACGCCCGGCGATCGCACGACGCGCAGCGAGGTCTGCGGCTTCAACGAAACGGGCGCAGCCAACGACGGGCAGGCGGCGGCGTTTCGGGTCGCCCACGTGGCGCGCCAGGGCCAACTCGGCCTGCACGTCGCATTCGACGAGCTGCGCGCGCGCAGCGAGGCTCAGGCGCAGGCCGCGGCGTGGTGGCTGCGCGTGGTGTGGGCGCGCGAGGGCGGTGGCGACACGATGCAGCCGTGTGCCGCGGGCGCAGACTGCCCCGGCGGCGCGCCGGCCAATGTGCTGCCGCCGGTGCCGGCCGCGGTCGATGCGCTGGCGCAGCTGGCGTTGGCCAGTCAAGACCCGTGGGCAGCGCAGATCGCGGCGCGTGCGTGCGAGGTTCCCACACCGTCGGCGGTGTGCAGCAGCCTGCCGCCGCGCCGCTGGGTCACGCTGGAGCCGGACAACGCGGCCGCGTGGCTCGAGCAGAGCACACGCGACACCGGTCCGGTCGACGAGTCGTTGCAGCGCGCGCTGCGCGCGCCGCGCTTCGACACCCACCGCGGACGGCTGTCCGCATGGGTGCTGCAGGCGATGCCCGAGCGCGCGCCACCGCTGCAGCGTTATGTGGCCTGGCAACGCGCCGAAGACCTCGAGCGCGCGGCCGATGCCAAGGCGCTGGCCGGCGTGGCACGCCACTGCAGCGACAGCGCGCGCCGCGACAGCGTGAGCCGTGCGCAGACCTGCGAGGCGCTGGCGCGCTGGCTGCAGCCCGAGGCGGCACGCAACGAGCCGCCGGCAGGCGCGCGCGCCTACGACTGCCCGACCATCGACCGGCAGTGGCGGGAGGCGCGCGACGCCGCCCAGCGCGGCGTGCGCATGACCGCGCAAGCGGCACCGCAGCGCCCCTGACGCGCTCTCACCCGGTATTCCTCAGACCGGCGGCGATGCCGTTGATCGACAGCAGGATGCCGCGCTTCAAGCGGTCTTCGGCCGCGGCTTCGCTGGCACGGCGGCGGCGATGGCGCCGCATCAGCTCGACCTGCAGGTGGTTCAACGGGTCGAGGTAGGGGAAGCGGTGCGCGATCGAGCGCGCCAATGCCGGGTTGCCCTGCAATGGATGCGGCTCGCCGGTGATCAGCGCCAGCGCATGACGCGTGCGCTCCCACTCGGCGCGGATGGCAGCGAAGATGCGCTTGCCCTGGCGCGTGTCCTCGACCAGCTCGACGTAGCGCGCGGCGATGCGCAGGTCGGTCTTGGCCAGCACCATGTCGAGGTTGGACATCAGCGCGCGCAAGAACGGCCACTGCGCGTGCATGCGCTGCAGCAGCTTCAAACGTGCGGCCCGGGTGGCCGCAGTGCCGCCGAGAAAGGCCTCGACGCCGCTGCCGAAGCCGCACCAGCCGGGCAGCGCCACGCGACACTGACCCCATGAGAAGCCCCACGGAATCGCGCGCAGGTCTTCGATCGCATGGCCGGGTTTGCGCGACGCCGGCCGCGAGCCGATGTTGAGCTCAGCGATCTCGCGGATCGGCGTGGCGGAGAAGAAGTACTCGGCGAAGTCGCCGGTGTCGTACACCAGCTTGCGGTAGGCGGCGAAGCTGGCTTCGCTCAGCGCCGCGGCGGCATCGAGGAACTCGCGCGGCGCGTTGCGCGTGGCGTGCAGCAGCGTCGCCTCCAGCGTGGCGGCCACCAGCGTCTCCAGGTTGCGCGCGCCGATCTCCGGGTGCGCGTACTTCGACGCGATGATCTCGCCTTGTTCGGTCAGGCGCAGCTGTCCGCGCACGGTGCCCGGCGGCTGCGCCAGGATGGCCTCATAGCTCGGACCGCCGCCTCGCCCCACCGTGCCACCGCGGCCATGGAACAGGCGCAGCTTGAGTCCGTGGCTCGCCTGCAGCCCGTCGAACAGCTCGACCAGCGCGATCTCGCTGCGATACAGCTCCCAGTTGCTGGTGAAGAAGCCGCCGTCCTTGTTGCTGTCGCTGTAGCCGAGCATCACCTCCTGCTCGGCGCCCGAGGCCGCCAGAAGTGCCGCGATGCCGGGCAGCGCGAAGTACTCGCGCATCACCTCGGCGGCGCGGCGCAGGTCCGTGATGGTTTCGAACAGCGGCACCACGATCGCATCGGTGCGTGCGTCGCGCTGCAGCGTGCCATGCCACAGGCCGACCTCCTTCTGCAGCACCAGCACCTCGAGCAGATCGCTCACCTCTTCGGTGTGCGACACGATGTTGTGCCGGATCGCCCATTCGCCATAGCGCCGCCGGCCCTCGCGCGCGGCGTCGAACACGGCCAGCTCGCTTTGCGCCAACGCCGAATACTCGGCCTCGCGCACCCGCAAGGTGCGGCGCTCGCGCAGGCAGCCCAACAGCACCGCGCGGCGCGCCGCCTCGTCGAGCGACTCGTAGTTGGGCTGCACTTCGGCCACGCGCAACAGCTCGGCCACCACCGCAGCATGGCGGTCGGAGCTCTGCCGCAGGTCGATGGTGGCGAGGTGGAAGCCGAACACCTGCACCGCACGCATCAGCGGCGCCAGGCGCGGCTCGACCAGCGCCTGCGCGTGGTGGCCCTTCAGCGACGTTTCGATGGTGCGCAGGTCGACGAGAAACTCGTCCGGCGACGCATAGGCGGCGCTCGGTGCCACCGCATGGCGCAACGCCTCGGTGCCGGTGAGGGCGTGCAGCGTGGCGGCCAGGCGCGCGTACACGCCGACCAACGCACGGCGGTAGGGCTCGTCGAGCCGATGTTCGCTGGCGTCGCCCGAGCGTTCGGCCAACGCGATCAGCTCGGGCGTGGCCGAGGCCAGGGTCAGCGACACCGACAGCTCGGCGCCGAGTTCGTGCACGTCGACCAGGTAGTGGCGCAGCGCCGTCTCGCACTGGCGCGCCAGCGCCAGCCTCAGCGTGTGCGCGTCGACGTTGGGGTTGCCGTCGCGGTCGCCGCCGATCCAGTGGCCCATGCGCAGAAAGGTCGGCACTTTGCGGCCGGGCAGCACCCGCTCGAGCTCGGCATACAGCCGTGGCACCTGGCGCAGGAAGGTGCGCGGGTAGTAGCTGAGCGCGTTGTCGATCTCGTCGGCCACCGTGAGCCGCGTGGTGCGCAGCATGCGCGTTTGCCACAGCTGCGTCACGCGCGCGCGGATCAGGTGCTCGTTGGCGGTGCGTTCGGCGTCGCTGCCGAGTGCGTCGCGCTGCGCCACCAGCTCGGCGACCGCCCGTTCGGCATCGAGGATGCTCTTGCGCTGCACTTCGGTCGGATGCGCGGTCAGCACCGGCGACACGTAAGCCTGTTCGAGCGCCAGCGCCAGTTCATCGCTCGGGATGCCGGCGCGTTGCAGGCGCGCCATCATGTGCGCCAGCGAGCCGGGCTGCACGCGGCCCTGTCGTTCGTGGAACGTGCGGCGCCGCACGTGGTGGCGGTCTTCGGCGATGTTGGCCAGGTGCGAGAAGTAACTGAAGGCGCGAATCACGCTGACGGTCTGGTCGACCGACAGGCTCTTCAGCAAGCGGTCGAGCACGCGGCCCGCGCTGGCGTCGTGCTTGAGGCGATAGGCCACCGACAGCTGTCGCACGCGTTCGACGAGTTCGAAGGCGTCGTGCCCTTCCTGTTCGCGGATCACGTCGCCGAGGATGCGCCCGAGTAACCGGATGTCCTCGACCAGCGGCCTGTTCTTCTGCGCCGCGTTGTCCTTCTCCTGCGCGGAAGGGCGTGCCTTGGCGGCAGGCTTGGGGCGGGCCGGGGCGCGCGACGAGGCCATGGTGAGGTCGCTTTCCTGTAATCGGGTTACCTGGTGATGATGCCAGCGCGGGCACCCATGACGCGCGCACCATAATCGTGAACATGGACCGCGAGCCCATCATCGCCACGCGCGAGAGCCGACTGGCGCTCTGGCAGGCCGAACACGTGCGCGCGTTGCTGCACCAACAATGCAAGTTGCAGGCCACGTTGCTGGGCATGACCACGCGCGGGGACCAGATACTCGACCGCACGCTGTCCAAGGTGGGCGGCAAGGGTCTGTTCGTCAAGGAGCTCGAGACCGCGCTCACCGATCGCCGTGCCGACATCGCCGTTCACTCACTCAAGGACGTGCCGATGGACCT
>DATKJN010000925.1:0-5574 GCA_035543655.1 Burkholderiaceae bacterium
GGCGAAGAACGCGGCGACCGCCTTCACCTGATCGTCGGTGTAGCCCTTGGCGATCTGGTGCATGATCGTCGCAGGCAGTGCGCCGCTCTTGTAGGCGTTGAACGTCTGGATCAGGCGCTCGGCGGGCATGCCGGCCAGCGCCGACACGCTGTCGCCGCGCGCCTGGCCATTGGTGCCATGGCAGTTGGCGCATGTGGCCGCGAGGCTGCGGCCGAGGTTGGCGTCTTGTGCGTCAGCCGCGCCGGCCATCGCAAGCAGGCCGGCGGCCGCGATGCGCAGAAGTGGGGTCATCGATTCACCTCCAGGTTGCGCGGCGCGCTGTCCCGTCGGCGCGACGCGGCGCGATTGTTGCACCGCGCAGCGGCATTGGAGCGCAGCGGGCGTTTCGCCGGTGTTTCGCGACCGCTGCGGGCGGCGGCGTCAAGTGGGCAAACGAGTGCATCTGCCGTGACCCGGCGGCAAGGCGCTGGTGCCAACGTCGTCGGGCATGCATCGATAGAATGAAATCGATGAACCGCAAAGCCGCCACCACCGATGCCGACACCGAGGTGCAGGATGCCGTTTTCGACAGCGTGGCCGAGTTGTTCGCGGTGCTGTCGACCCCGATCCGGCTGAAGATCATCAGCGCGCTGTGCAACGGCGAGAAGAACGTGTCGCAGCTGCTGGAAGAGATCGACACCACCCAGCCCAACATGAGCCAGCACTTGTCCACGCTGTACCGCGCGGGCGTGCTCGGCCGCCGCCGCGAGGGCACGCAGATCCGCTACCGGCTGGAGAGCGAACGCGTCGCCACGTTGTGCCGCGCCGTGTGCACGCAGGTGGCGATCGAGATGGAAGGCGATTCGGCGCTGCAGCCGCGCGAGCGGCTGTTGCCCAGGGGCGCGCGCTAGCCTCGTTCGCAGTGGATCGACGCGGTCGCGACCAGGTCGTCGAACAGGGCCATCGACACGCGGCCAGGCATGGCATAGGGATCGAGCGTGGTCCCGGACGAGTACTTGAGCATCAGCGCCGGATTCAGCCCTGACATCTGCACCTGGCCCATCGCCCAGCCGGCGAAACGGCGCTCGTCGATCTCCTGGTACGACAGCAGCTCCACGTCGCGGTGGCGCGCGTCGGCCGCGATGCGGCGGTACAGCTGGTTCACCGCCGATCGGCTGCCTTCGAGCACCTGCAGGAAGATGCGGTCGGCGAAGCACAGCACGCCGGTGACGCCGTGTTTGGGGTTGTTGGTGCGGCACTGCCGCAGCAACGAATGCAGCTCTTCGCCGTCGACCGCGGGCACCGCGCGGCTGGCGTACATCAGTCGGACCAGCATGGTGTTGTCCTCTCAGCTTCCGCGTTTTTTGGCCAGCAGCGAGAGGAACTCGCGGCGCAGGTGGTTGTCCTTGAGGAACGCGCCGCGCATCACGCTGTTGGTCATCGCCGAATCGTCGTCTTTCACCCCGCGCCAGTGCATGCAGAAGTGGTCGGCTTCCATCACGATCGCCAGACCATCGGGCTTCACGCGCTCCTGCAGCGCATCGGCCAGCATCACCACCGCCTCCTCCTGGATCTGCGGCCGCGTCATCACCCAATCGCACAGGCGCGCGTACTTCGACAGGCCGATCAGGTTGGAGTGTTCGTTGGGCAGGATGCCGATCCACACCCGCCCGAGAATCGGGCACAGGTGGTGCGAGCAGGCGCTGCGCACGCTGATCGGGCCGACGATCATCAGTTCGTTCAGGCGCGATGCATTCGGAAATTCGGTCACCTTGGGCGCGCTCACGTAGCGGCCGCGGAACACCTCGTCGACGAACATGCGCGCCACGCGCTCGGCCGTGCCCTGGGTGTTGTGGTCGCTGTCGGTGTCGATCACCAGCGCGCGCAGCACGTCTTGCATCTTGGCCTGCACCTCGGCCTTCAGCTCGTCGAGCTCGCCTGGCTGCACATAGGCGGCGATGTTGTCGTTGGCGTGGTACCGGCAGTCGGCGCCGACGAGGCGGTAGCGGATGCGCTCCGACGCCG
The DNA here is from genome assembly GCA_035543655.1 of Burkholderiaceae bacterium. Classification (GTDB taxonomy): domain Bacteria; phylum Pseudomonadota; class Gammaproteobacteria; order Burkholderiales; family Burkholderiaceae_C; genus JAEUPI01. Next base: position 2,005 of record DATKJN010000925.1, read on the forward strand.
GCATCGCGGCCAGGTCGGCCTCGTTGCGCAGCACGCGCGTGATGGTGCTGGTGGGTTTGGGCATCACGGCCTTTCTATCGAGACGCTCTCGGGAGCCCATTGTCTCAGCCGCGCCAAGCCCTTGCACCGGGCGTTGCAGGGGTCGCACTAGACTGCTTCGATGTCTTCATCGACCGCCCCGCCGCTGGCCCGGTTGCTCGAGCGCACGGCCGATGCGGTGGCCGCCGTGCGCGCCGGCCGTTCGCTGACGGCGGTGCTCGACACGGTGCCCGCCAACTTGCGGCCTGGCGTGCTGGCGCTGGCCAGCGACGTGATGCGCCAGCTCGGCACCGCCCAGGCCCTGCGCGAGCGCCTGGCACCGCGCGCGCCGCCGCCGCCGGTGGAGGCGCTGTTGCTGAGCGCGCTGGCGCTGCTGGTGCCGCGCGACGACGGCACGCAACCCTATGCCGAACACACGCTGGTCGACCAGGCGGTGCAGGCGGCACGCCACCTGGCACCGGCGTCGACCGGCTTCGTCAATGCGGTGTTGCGTCGCTTCGCGCGCGAACGCATCGAACAGTTGCAGGCGGTGTGCCATCACGGAGTCGCCGCGTACAACCACCCGCTGTGGTGGATCGAGCGCGTGCGCCAGGATTGGCCGGCGCAGTGGCGCGAGCTGCTTGCCGCGAGCAACGCGCCGCCGCCGATGGTGTTGCGCGTCAACGCACGCCGCACCTCCGTGCCCGACTACGTGAAGCGGCTCGAGGCCAACGGCCGCACGTCGCAAGTGGTGGGCCCCCATGCGGTGTGGCTGCACAACCCGAGCCCGGTGACGCAATTGCCCGGTTTCGCCGAGGGCGATGTGTCGGTGCAGGACCTGTCGGCGCAGCGCGCCGCGCCGCTGTTGCTGGGCGCCGGCCTGCGCGCCGGCGCACGCGTGCTCGATGCCTGCGCGGCGCCGGGCGGCAAGACCGCGCACCTGCTGGAGCTGGCCGACCTGGACGTGACGGCGCTCGATGTGGATGCGGCGCGCCTGCAGCGCGTGCAGCAGGGCCTGCAGCGCCTGCACCTGCGCGCGCAACTGCAATGCGCCGACGCGCGCCTCACAGGCACCTGGTGGGACCGCCAGCCGTTCGACGCCGTGTTGCTCGACGCGCCGTGCAGCGCGTCGGGCATCGTGCGGCGCCACCCTGACGTGCGCTGGCTGCGCCGTGCCGACGATCTGGCGGCGCTGGCGCGCACGCAGGCCGAACTGCTCGATGCGCTCTGGCCCACGCTCGCACCGGGTGGAGTGTTGCTGTTTGCGACGTGTTCGATCTTTCGTGTCGAGGGCCAGCAGCAGATCGACGCTTTTTTGCAACGCCCTGGCGCGCAAGGGGCACGGCTCGAGGCGGCCACGCCCGGTCACCTGCTGCCGCTGCCGGACAATGATCGCAATCGATTCGCCACGGCGCCGGTCGTGGGGGACGGGTTTTTCTACGCCTTGATCCGCAAGCCCTGATCCGCAGCCAAACCCATGCGCCGCGCGCCGACTTCAGGTCAACAGCCGCGCACGGCGTGGTGCGCGGGGTTGGCACGCGTGTGGCAAATCGGGTGCCTTTGCCTCTCCCTGCTCGCCGCTGCCGTTCCCGCGCACGCGCAGGGGGTGGAGCTGGGCACGCTGGAACTGCGCGCCGATGAGGGCACACTGGCGCTCGAATTCAGCGCGCGGCTCACGCTGTCGCGCGCCATTGAAGATGCGCTGCGCCGCGGCGTGCCGATGTACTTCGATGTCGAAGCCACCCTGTTCCGTTCGCGCTGGTATTGGCGCGACGAGCGCGTGGCGCGCGTGGCGCGCAGCTACCGCCTGTCGTATCAGCCGCTCACCGGCAGCTGGCGGGTCGCGCTCGGACCGCTGGGCCAGAGCTATGCGACGCTGTCCGAGGCGCTGGCGGTGATCTCGCGCGTCAGCGGCTGGCCGCTGGCCGAAGGCAGCCAGCTCGACGCCGACCAGCGCTACTACGTGGAATTCAGCTACCGCCTCGACCCGACGCAGCTGCCGCAGCCGTTGCAGATCGGCCTGGGCAACGACTGGTCGCTCGGCACCACGCGCACCGTGCGCGTCGACGAACGGGCCATCGAGGCGGCGCGGCGCTGACCGGCACCACCATGAGCAAGTCGCTGCGCTGGGCCCTCGCGATTTCGCTGCTGGCGCTGATCGGCTCCGGCCTGGTGATCGCTTTCATGCTGTCGCTGACCAGCGAGCGCGACCTGTTCGAGCGCAACTTCGTCTGGCTGTTCTGGGTCAACCTCGTGGTCGCGGCGGCGCTGCTGCTGGTGATCGCGATCGCCGCCACCCGTCTGTGGCTGCGGCTGCGCAGCGGCAAGTTCGGCAGCAAGCTGCTGATCAAGCTTGCGGGCATCTTCGCGGTGGTCGGCGTGGTCCCCGGCGTGCTGATCTACACCGTTTCGGTGCAGTTCGTGTCGCGCAGCATCGAAACCTGGTTCGATGCGCAAGTGGCCGGCGCGCTCGATGCCGGTCTGGCACTGGGTCGCGGCACGCTGGAGGCGTTGAGCGCCGATCTGGTGTCCAACACCAAGCTGGCGGCGGAACGTCTGTCGGAGACGCCGCGGCAATCGATCGGGCCGCTCACGCTGGAGCGCGTGCGCGAGCAGATCGATGCGCGCGACGTGATGCTGCTCGGCCCCAGCGGTCAGGTGCTGGCGCAGGCGAGCGCGCAGGCCGGCGCGATCGCGCCGCCGAGGCCGGCGCCGCAGCTGCTGCGGCAGGCGCGCACCGCGGGCTCGGCGAGCCAGCTCGAAGGGCTGGACGACGAGCCGGCCGCCGGCGGCGCGCGTCCGGCGGTGCGCGTGCGCGCGCTGGTGCCGATCCCGAGCAACGAGATCAGCATCGCGACGCGCGAGGAGCGCTTCTTGTACGTGGTGCGCACGGTGTCGCCGCAGCTGGTGGCCAATGCGCTGGCGGTGCAGAACGCGTACCGCGAGTACCAGCGCCGCGCGATTGCCCAGGAGGGCCTGCGTCGCATGTACATCGGCACGCTCACGCTGGCGCTGGTGTTGGCGGTGTTCGGCGCGGTGTTGGTGGCGGCGATCCTGGGCAACCAGATCGCGCGCCCGCTGGTCGTTCTGGCCGATGGTGTGCGCGAGGTTGCCGAGGGCGACCTGAAGGCCAAGGCGGTGTTCGCGTCGCGCGACGAACTCGGCGGCCTCACGCGCGCCTTTGCGCGCATGACCGAACTGCTGGCCGAGGCGCGCGAGCAAGTCGGGCGCGGCGTGTCGCAGCTCGAAGGCGCTCGCACGCGCCTGCAGACCATCCTCGATGCGCTGAGCGCCGGCGTGATCGTGTTCGACCGCCAGCGCGCGATCGACACGGTGAACCCGGGTGCCACGCGCATCCTGCGCCAGCCGCTGTCTGTGTTTCTGGGCCGTCCCCTCGACGAGGTGCCCGGCATGGCCGATTTCGCGCACAAGGTCTGGCAGCGCTACGAGTTGCACACCGCCAGCCCGGAGGCCGGCGAACGCGACCACTGGCAGGACGCGTTCGAACTGCAGGTCAACGAGCAGACCACCATCAACCTGCTGGTGCGTGGT
>DATKJN010000926.1:0-6418 GCA_035543655.1 Burkholderiaceae bacterium
ACCGTCCGTTCTGCCGGCGAAACACCAGCGTGACGCGCAAGGCCCATGGCTGCGCCGGGATGTCGCCGACCGCGACGTGGGTGCGTTCGATGACGGCCAGCACCACCAGATCGGCAGCGCGATAGGCCTGGACCAGTTCCAGCGTCGATTCCCGGCCGTGCTGGAAGAAGCGCCCGATGGCCTGCCAGCGATCCTCCGACAGGTCGGCGGCGTGGGTCGGCCGGCCGCCGAACGGGGCCATCAGCGTGAAGTCGTCGCTGCACGAGATCAGCTCGCGGTAGCGGGTCAAGTCGCCGCGCATCAGCGCGGCATGGGCTTGTGTCGCCCGCTGCACGAGCGCGTCGACGTCGGGATCCGCATCGGCGGCGCAAGGGGCGTGGTGGGGTGAGGTGGACATGCGGTCTAGAGGTGGCGCGAGTCGCGGCACTCTAGAGACCGACCACGCGGCCGTCTTGAATGATTGCGACATGTGCGGCGGGCCGCCTGCGGTCGGATCATTCAATGCAGGCTGCACACCATCAATGCTTGCAGCGTGCACTCGCTGTTGTCAGCCAGCAGTGCGGCCAGCTGCGCTTGCTGGTCGGAACTGCCCTCGGGCAGGGTCAGGCATCCGCCGTCGTTCGGAACCGCCTGCAGATCGAAGATGAAGTCGAGCTCAGGGTACGAGGCCTCGCGCCCACGCACGTCGATGCCGGCCAGGCGCGCCAGCACGGCAGCCGCGTGCCGACGCGGGCCATGCGTGTCGCCGTTGAACTGCACGTGCAACCGGTTGAGCGGCTTGGCACCGGCCTCGCGCATCGTCAACAAGGCGCCCACCACGCGCAACGGATGGCTGGTGCATGCAAGGCCGTTGAACACCGGCACGCCGCAGTGCGCGTCGATCTGCTCCAACAGCGGCTCGGGCAGATCGCAACAATCGACGGCGTCGTACAGGCGGCCCAGCATGCGCGCGGCATCGGGCACCCGGTCGCCCGCGCTTGATTGCCAGTCTTGCGTGTCGAGCCGGGCCACCGTGCCGCCCAGTCCCTGCACCGCGCGCTGGAAGGCCAGTACCACGTCGTCGGTGGCGCCACTGGACAGCAACGCGAGATGGCGGCCGCGCAGGGGACCCCAGCCGTGGTCTCGTTGCTTGGCGCGCTTGAGCGCCGCGGCGGTGTCGAGCAGCGTGTGCAAGTCGGCACTCGACAGCCGCTCGGGGGACCACAGGTGGCGGTGCGGAACGGGGGAGGTCATGCGACAGAAAGGGTCAGCGGTGGACAAGCGTAGGCCGTGGCCTGCTCGCGCCCTTGACGGCCATCAAGCGAGCGAGCGCCGTCGCTCGCCGATACAGACGGTTCACCGAGCGTTACCGAGCGACATCGAGCATTGGCACGCCATTGCCGCTGGCGGCCTACGCTGCAACGCATCCCGAACCCGCGAGACCAACATGACCGACGCCACGCATCGCAACGAACCGACCGAAGCCTCGCGCCAGATCGCCGAGACGTTGCGCCTGCTGCAGCAGCACGTGCCGCTGCAACGCCGCGTGGTGCATGCCGGCGACCGGCTGTACCAGGCCGGCGAGCGCTTCACGACGCTGCACGTGCTGAACTCGGGCTTCTTCAAGGTCGTCAACACGTCCACCGACGGGCGCGAGCAGGTGGTGGGCCTGCACTTCAAGGGCGACTGGCTCGGCTTCGACGGCATCGCGCTCGGCCACTACAGCTGCGACGCGATCGCCATCGACACCGGCGAGATCTGGTCCCTTCGCTACGACGAGCTGCTGCAGGCCTGCACGCGCGAACCGAAGCTGATGGCGCTGCTGCATGCGGCGATGAGCCGCGAGATCGGTCGCGACCGCGACTCGATGCTGTCGCTGGCCACCTTGCCGGCCGATGCGCGCGTGGCCGACTTCCTGCGCTATTGGGCCGACGCGCTGGCCGAACGCGGCTTGCGCAACGACTGCATCACGTTGCGCCTCACGCGCGCGGAGATCGGCAACTACCTCGGCATGACGCTGGAGTCGGTGAGCCGTGCGCTGTCGCGGCTGGCGCGTGCCAGCGTGATCCGCTTCCCCGAAAAGGGACGGCGCGACATTCAGATCCCGGAAGTCGGCGCACTCAACGCGTTCATCGAACGCTGCAGCGCACCGGCGATGGTGCACTGAACGCGGCCGCTCGCCGCCGCCAATCGTTCAGCGCGCCGCCAGCGCACGCGCCAGCGCGGCGGCCAGATCCTCGCGCGTGCACGGTTTGGGCAGCAGCTCCCAGGGCAAGGGTTCGGCATCGGCGTCGATCAGCTCGGGTGCGAACCCGGACATCAGCAACACCGCAAGATCGGGGTCTCGCTGGCGCGCACTGCGTGCCAGGTCGGTGCCGCGCATGCCGGGGCCCAATGCGACGTCCGACAGCAGCAGATCGACATCGCCGTCCGCCTCGAGCCAGGCCAACGCCTGTTCGCCATCGACCACGTCCGTGTAGACCACCCCCAGGTCGGTGAGGAAGGTGCCGATCACCTTGCGCACCTCGGGTTCGTCTTCGACCAGCAGCACCTTCAGGTGCCGCGGCAGAGGCGCGCCCGCTGCGGCATCGTGCACGGTGGTCGGCGCCTCCGTGTCGTGCCAACGTGGCAGGCGCATCGTCACGGTGGTGCCGCGACCGGGCGTGCTGTCGAGTTCGACCGTGCCCTTTGACTGCTTGACGAAGCCGTAGACGGTGCTCAGGCCGAGACCCGTGCCGCGACCCTTGGCCTTGGTCGTGAAAAAGGGTTCGAACGCGCGTTCGCGCACTTCATCAGACATCCCGCTGCCGGTGTCGTTCACCGCGATCGCCACCTCGCCGCCGTCGACGACCCGCGCGCTGAACGACAGCCCTCCGCCCTCGGGCATCGCATCGCGCGCGTTGATGGCGATGTTGAGCAGCGCCGACTCCAGCTGGCCCGGGTCGGCCAACACCGGGGGGCAGTCCGGCGCATCGACGTCAATGCGCACGCGCTGGTCGAGCGTGCGTTTGAGCATGTCGGCCAATGACTGCAGCATCGCGGCCACGTCGACACGCGCCGGCTGCAGCAGCTGGCGGCGCGAGAACGCCAGCAGCTTGCCGGTCAACTCGCCAGCGCGCTTGGCGGCGCGCGTGGCCGACGTGACGAGTTCCTGCGCGTTGCCCTGCAACTCGGGCCGCTCGTGCAGCACCTGCAGGTTGCCCTGGATGATGGTGAGCAGGTTGTTGAAGTCGTGTGCGATGCCGCCGGTGAGCTGGCCCACGCTCTCGAGGCGCTGCGAATGCGCCAACGCTTCTTCCGACTCCGCGCGTTGCAAGCTGCTGGTCAACACGTTGCACAACGACTGCAGGAAGTGGATCTCGTCATCGCCGCTGAGCTGCGGCTTGCGCGCGTGCACGGCCAGCAGGCCCATCGCATGACCGCGATCGGACATCGGCACCGCGATGCTGCTGGTGATGCCTTGTGCGCCGTACGCCGCCGGCATGGCGAAGCGCGTCTCCCGCGTCCAATCGGCCACGACGGTGGGGCGGTCGTGGGCCAATGCATAGCCATGCAGCGTGTCGCGCCGGTTCGGCAGCAGCGCGCCTTCGCGCTCCACATCCACGATTCCGGCGATTGCCGCCACGCGCAGCTCCAGGCCGTTGGGCTCGAGCCGGTACAGCACCGCGCCGTCGACGTCGAGCGTGCGCGCGGCGGCCGCCGGCACGTGCCGCAGCAGCGGTTGCGGGTCGCGCGAGTCGACCGCCAGCCGCCCGACCTCGGCCACGCATTCGCTGTAGCGCGCGCGGTGCAGCGCCTGCTTCACGCGCGGGTAGGTTTCGATGCCGCGGATGGCGGCCACCACCAGCGGCGGCTCGGTGCCGGCCAGCGGGCTGAGCGCGATCTCGACCATCACCGTGCTGCCGTCGCGGCGCCGTGCCACCAGCTCCATCTGCGCGCCCATCGGGCGCGCGCGCGGACTGCGGCCGTAGGCGGCGCGGTATTCGCCGTGGCGCGCGCGCACCGCATCGGGCACCAGCACATCGACCGACAAGCCGATGAGTTCGTCTGCGGTGTAGCCGAGCAATTCGCTGGCAGCAGGGTTGGCGAGCACGATGCTGCCGCCGTGGTCGACCAGCAGCAGCGCATCGGGATAGGCCGCGAACAGCGCGCGGTGGATCGGTTCGGTGTCGAGGGCAGTGGGCATCGCAGCGATCAGCTCGACGACACGACCGGGGCGAACAGGTAGCCGGCACCGCGCACGGACTTGATGATCTGCGGATTTTCGGGGTCGTCTTCGATCTTGCGGCGCAGCCGGCCCACCTGCACGTCGATCGTGCGGTCGAACGGGCCCGAACCGCGTCCGCGCGTGGCTTCGAGCAGAAAATCGCGCGACAGCACACGACCCGGGTGCTTGACGAAGGTGTTCAGCAGGTCGAACTCGCCGCTGGTGAGCGCCACGTCGCGCTGCTGCGGGCTCGTCAGCGTGCGCGCCGCGGTGTCGAGCGCCCAGCCGGCAAAGCGCAGGCTGGCGCGTGCGGCTGCGGTGGGCGCGGCGGTTGCGGGCGCGGGTGCATTCGGCTCCAGGCGGCGCAGCACGGCCTTGATGCGCGCGAGCAGCTCGCGCAGGTCGAACGGCTTGGTCACGTAGTCGTCGGCGCCGACCTCGAGGCCGACGATCTTGTCCACCGCGTCGCTGCGCCCGGTCACGATCACCAGGCCGCAGCGGTGGTGTTCGCGCAGGCGCCGCGCGATGGCCAGGCCGTCTTCGTCGCCAAGGCCCAGGTCGAGCATCACCAGCAGCGGCGCATCGGCGGCCATCAGCTCGAACAGCGATGCGCCATCGTGCAACTGGCTCACGCGGTAGCCGTGGCCTTTGAGGTAGTTGGCGACGAGCTGCGTGATCTGCGCTTCGTCATCGACCACGGCAAGGTGGGTGGCGCTCATGCATGGAGTTTGCCACCGCCCGCAGCGGCCACGCCGTGCGCGCTATCGGATCAGCAGCACCGGCACGTCGCAGCGGGCCAGCACGCCGCTGGCCACCGAACCGAGAAGGACGTTGCTGAGTGCCGACTGGCCGTGGCTGCCCATCACCACGAGGTCGACCTTCTCCGATTTCGCGGCCTTGGCCAGCACTTCGGCCGCCGGCCCTTCGAGCTGCAGCGAGCGGGCATTCCAGCCGTGCTGCGCGGCGAATGCGAGCACCGGCGCCAGCACCTTGTCGGCCTCTTCCTTGTAGTAGCCCTGCAATGCGGTGCGCCCGACGAAATGCGTGACATGCGGCGGCACCGTTGCCACCACCGTGGCGAAGATGTACTCGTGCTGCGACCCGAACAGCTCCTCGTGCGCGGCGACATAGCCCAGCATCTGCTTGGTGTAGCGACTTCCATCCACGGGCAGCAGGATCTTCATGGTGTTGTTCCTTCAGGCTTGAGCGGTGCATCGACGCCGCGGCCTGCGGCGCATGCTGGCTGTTGATGTGCGGCAACCACGGGTTCAGGCCGCCTCGCCGAGCCCGTAGGGCGCCGGCGTGATGTTGACGATGGTGCGAAACAGCTCAATGTACGGTGTTTCGGGCCCCGCGGTCACCAGCGGGTCGCGGTGGGCGCCGAAGGCGCGGTCGAGCATCAACCAGTCGGCCTCGCCGAAATGCCGCTCCGCCAGCGGCAGCACCTCGGTCTCTTCAACGCGCATGTGTTCGAGGTAGAAGGCCACGTAGTCGTCGAGCGCGCGTTCGAACGTCTCGCGGCGCGCATCGCCGAGCAGCTCCCAGGCCACCAGCCGGTGCTCGAGTTCGCGGATCTGCGCCGCGCCGTTGCGGTGGTCGTTGTCGAGCCGCGCCAGCACGGTGGCGGCTTCGTGCGTGCATTCGCGCAGGCGCGGGAACAGCATGGTCGATTCCTTCACGTGGTGCAGGCGTTCGGGAAATTCGTCGACGTAGAACAGCATCGCGCGCAGCACGTGAAAGTTCGGCGTGCGGTTGCGCCGCCGCGCGTCGCGCACCAGCAGCGTCATCGAGCGCAACACCGCGGCCAGCGCGGCGTGTTCGTCGCGGATGATTTTCAGTGCGTTCGGGGTGTTCATCGAGGTGTCTCCTGCTGCGCTTGCGGTCACTCTAGGAAGCCAGTGGCGGCGGCGCCTTGCGCGATCGCAATCGGGGCCGTCGAGGTTTGACAAATCGCAAAGTCGCGCGCACAGGCGGCCAGCAGACTGCGCCGGTGAACGTCAGCGAATCGATGCTTGCCGTCGACGGCATGCACTGCGCCGCCTGTGCGCCGGCCATCGAGGCGGCGCTGCGCGGCGTGCCCGGCGTGGTCGCGGCCGAGGTCAACGGTGCCACGCAGCGCGCGCGGGTGCGTTGGACGCCGGGCGGCACGCCGGTGGCCGAGCTCGTCCGCGCCGTGCAGGCGCTCGGCTATCGCGCATGGCCGGCGCAGCTTGGGCCCGCGCGCGTGGCACA
>DATKJN010000927.1:0-5085 GCA_035543655.1 Burkholderiaceae bacterium
TGGCCTGGCAGGAAGCGCTGCTGCGCGAGGCGGAAGAACTGGCGCACCTGCATCGAGACTTCATGGAGAAGGCCAAGCCCTTTGTGCGCAGCGTCGCGGACTGACAGCGCCAGCCCGTCGGCCTGCAGATCGGCTAAGCGCTCACGCCGCGAGTCGGCGTTGCGACCTCAGGTCGGCAGCAAAGGCTTGACGCGTTGCACAACCGCCGCCATCGCCGCCTCGGGCGTTTTCATGCCCAGCACCGCCGCCTCGGCCTCTTCTTTGAAGATGTCGCCGGCACGCGCCGCTTCATCGAAGGCGGGCAAAGGCACGCGCGCCACCTTGAGCACCGAGCGCTCGGCGTCGGCGTAGGGCACGGTGGCGCGAAAGCTCGCATCGTCATAGGTCGACGCGCGCACCGGGCCGTTTCCGTTGCGCGCCATCTGCAGCGTCGCCTCGCGCGTCAGCATCGAGCGCATGAAGCGCCAGGCGAGATCCTTGCGCTTGGAGTTCTTCGGGATCACCATGCCCCAGTACTCGACCTTCGCCGGCGCGACTGCAAAGCGGCTCTTCAGCGTGGCGGAGATCGGCACCGCACCGGTCATCACCTTGCCTGCGAACTTGCTCTTCTGCGGGTCGTTGTAGATGCGATTGCGACCCATGCTGGTGAGCGTCAGCGCCGCACGGCCCTGCTGGATCCAGGTGTTCACGTCCTCCGGGCCGAGCGCGGCGAAGCCGCGCGGGAAGGCGCCGGCCTGGAACAGGTCACGCAGCATGCGGATCGCATGGAGCATCGGCGGCTGATCGGCAACCACCTTGAAATCGGGGGTGATGAAGTCGCCGTCCCAAGCCCGCGCGATGTCGATCACGTTCGGGTAGGTGACGCCCGGCACCACGAGGCCGACGCAGGGCGTGCCATCGCCGCGCTTGTAGCTGCACGCCTTGGCCACCGTGATCAGCTCTTCCATCGTGGCCGGCGGCTTGTCGATGCCGCGCTCGGCCAGGATCTCGGCATTCCAGTGCATGCCCGACGAGGCGTGCCGCACCGGCAGCGCCAGCAGCCGCTTGCCGATCGACATGCCCTGCATCAGGCCGGGGAAGACGTCGGCAGCATCCTCGATCGGCTGCTTGGCCATGAAGTCGTCGAGCGGCTCGAACAGCGCCGCGGTGCGCGGCGTGGCCATCGTGTTGAGGATGAAGCCGACGTCGAACGAACTCTCGGGCAACGCCGCCTCCCGCAGCAGTCGCTCCTGCAGCGGGCCTGTGTCGAACGTGGTCCAGTCGACGGCGCTGCCGCTGTCGCGGGTGAACGCCGCAGTGGCGTCACCGCCCTGGGCGCCGCTGGCCACCGTCTTGTGCACGCGGTGTGCCACGACATGCAGCGGCGCCGGCTGGGCCCTTGTCGAGCGCACTGAAAGCAACGGCACCGTCGCCGCGGCAGCGATCAGCAGGTTACGGCGACTGGAAGCCGACATTCATATCTCCCGGGTGGATGCGCGCTTCTTCGTCGCGGCCTTGTCAGGACCAAAGATCTCTTCGATGGCGTTGTCGGCAGCTGCGAAATGCGCCTGCATGGCCTTCTCGGCCCCCTCGGCGTCACCGGCCACGATGGCCAGCGCGACGCGCCGGTGGCGCTCGAAGGTCTCGCGCCAATCCTTGGCCGTGCGCCGTCCACGCGCATTGAAGCGGCCCATCATCTCGCGCACGATGGGCTCCAGCCCCTGCAACTGCAGCGTCACCAGCGCGTTGTGGCTGGCACGGCCGATGCTGGCGTGGAAGGCAAGGTCGGCCTCGATCCAGCGCGACACATCGCCGAGTGCAGCTTCCATGCGCTCGAGCAACTCGCGCAGCACCTGAAGGTCAGCGGCGTCGCGCCGCGTCGCGGCATGCCGCGCCACGGGTGGTTCGAGCATGCGGCGCAGCTCCACTGCCTCACGCAGCCCGCGCGCGGTGCCGGCAACGGCAAAGCGGAAGAACCGCGCCAGCGGCGCCGAATCGATGGCGCGCACGCGGCTGATCTTTCCTTGTGCCACCTGCACCACGCCCATCGCCGCCAGGTCGCGCAGCGCTTCGCGCGCGATCGGCTTCGATACGCCGAACGCGGCCGCGATGCGGCCCTCGGACGGCAGGGCATCACCGGGCTTGAGCTTGCCCTCGAGGATCGCTTCGCTCAGGCGCACGATGACCGTCTCGCCCAGACGACTCGGCGCCGTGCCGCCGGTGTCGAGCACGGCTGCCCAGTGGTCGGCAGCCGCCATGGCCACGCCGTTGGACGAATCTCCCATGCGAGGACGATACGCTTTGAGTGGGTCATGGCAACATAGTAATTAACCTACTACGTTTCTGAGCAGCTGGCATGACCATGCCGGCATGCGTGCGCCCTCCTCGCCCACCGTTGCCTCGCACAGCGCACTGGGCACAGCGGCCCAACCCGACGCCGCTTCACGCCGCATCGCGCGCGTGACGGCGCATCCGCTGCGGGCGGTGCTGCCGGCGGCTCAACGCACGTCGCAAGGCGACTGGGCGGCCATCGAGATCGTGGTGGTCGAGATCGAGACGGTCGCCGGCCACATCGGGTGGGGCGAATGCCTGGCGCGCCGCGGCGCGCCGGCCTATGCCGCGTTCATCGACGGCGTGCTCGCGCCGTTGCTGGTCGGGCAGGATCCTCTCGACCGGCGCCGGCTCTGGCAGCGCATGCGCTCAGTGCTCACCGGCCGTACCGGCGGCATGCTCGTCGAGGCCATCGCCGGCATCGACATCGCGCTGTGGGACGTGGCCGGACAGTGCGCAGTGCAATCGATCGCGCGGTTGTTGGGTGGCATGGGCCGCAGCACGACGCCGGTCTATGCGTCGTCGATCAACTGGTTCGACGACGACGCTGTCGAGCGCGAGGTCGCCATGGTCGTCGCGGCCGGCTTTCGCAGCATCAAGGTGAAGATCGGCCGGCCGGTGGCGGCCGCGCAGCAGCGTGCGCGCCTCGTGCGTCGGCTGGTCGGCGATGCGGTCGAGCTGAGCGCCGATGCCAACTGGGCCTACGACCTGCACGATGCGGTCGCGGTGGGGCGCGTGCTCGCCGACTGCGGCTATGCCTGGTTCGAGGAACCGCTGCGGCCAGAAGACCGACGCGGCTACCGCCTGCTGCGCGATCAGTTGCCCATCCGACTGGCGGCGGGCGAAAGCGACTTCGCCGCGGTCGACGCGATCGAGCTGATCGAAGACCGCTCTATCGGCCTGATTCAACCCGACGTGGCGCGCGCGGGCGGCATCAGCGAAACCTGGCGCATCGCCGAACTGGCGCAGTGCTTCGGCGTGGCCTACGCACCGCATGTCGGCTGGTCGGGCGCGATCTGCCTGGCTGCAAGCCTGCAATTGGCTGCCGCCGCCGAGAACTGTTTGACCGTCGAGTGCATGGTGTTCGCCAATCCGCTGCGCGAACAGATGCTGAAGGTGCCAGTCGGCCTGACCGCACAGCTCATCGACGGCGCGATGCCCTTGCCTGACGGCCCCGGCCTCGGCATCGACGTCGACCGCACGTTTCTTGCGGCCCATCGCGCGCCGGCCTGAACACCGTGTCAAACGCGTTGAGCTTCTCCCATGGCCACGCACCCGGCCTGCTCGCCCCGGCCAGCCGCGCGGCGCTGCCTTTCGTGGCACCGGCGCTGCTGCTGATGGGCCTCGTGATCCTGGTGCCCGCGCTGTATGTGTTGTGGCTGTCCTTCCACAGCTCGACATTCGGCGTCTCACCGACCTTCGTCGGCTGGGACAACTACGCCAAGATCCTGCAAGACCCGTACTTCTGGCGCTCGCTGGTCAACACAGCGGTGATCGTGCTCGTCGTCGTGCACGCCGAGTTGCTGCTCGGCCTGGCCATGGCCACGCTCTTTGCCGGCGGCCTGCCCGGGCGCAAGATCCTGATCGCCTGCGTGCTGGCGCCTTACGCAGTCAGCGAGGTCGGTGCGATCGTGTTGTGGCGCACCCTGTTCGACCCCGACACCGGCCCGGTGATGCGCGCCCTCGCCGCACTCGGGTTGCCGCCACTCGAATGGGCCGTGACGCCGAGTCACGGCCTCGTGATGGTGGCGCTGCTGAGCGTCTGGCTGCACCTGCCGTTCACCTTCGTCATCCTCTATGCGGCGCGACTGGCGATCCCGATCGATGTCTACGAAGCGGCGCGGATCGACGGCGCCAGCCCCTGGCAAACCTTCCGCCGCGTCACGCTGCCGCTGCTGGCGCCGGCGATCCTGGTGGCGATGCTGTTTCGCTACATCTTCGCCTTCCGCCTCTTCTCCGAGGTCTGGTTGCTGACGGGTGGCGGACCGGCGCGCTCGACCGAAGTGGTCGCGGTCTACCTCTACCTCGAGGCCTTCCGCTACAACAATTTCGGCGCCGCCACCGCCACCGGCTGGCTCATGGTGCTGAGCTCGCTGGTGCTCGCCGGCTTCTACCTGCGTCGGCTGTACCGCGGCATGTTCGCGGGGCTGGAGCGATGAAGGCGCGCTCGCCGCTGGTCGCCGCCGCGCGCACGCTGGCCGTTGCCGCCGTGCTGCTGTGGTCGCTCGGGCCGATCGCGATGATCGCCTTCGCCGCTTTCACGCCCGAGCGCGACATCTTCGCCAGCGGCCGTTCGTTCCTCGCATGGCGTCCGACCTTCGAGCACTTCATCGGCCTGTGGACGCGCTGGGGCGACTTCTTCACGGCGCTGCGCAACAGCTTCATCATCACGGTCGGCGCCACGTTGTTCGCCGTCGCCGTGTCGACGCTCGCCGGCTACGGATACTCGCGCTGGCGCAGCGTCTTCCTCGCGCGCAGCGCCTTCGCACTCATTGCGCTGCGTCTGCTGCCGCCGATCGTCACGACGCTACCGCTGTTCCCGATCGTCAATGCGCTCGGGCTCAACGACACGCACGCGGTGCTCATCATCCTGTACGCGGCTTTCTTCGTCTCGCTCGGCACCATGGTCATGCGCACTTTCATCGACCAGATCCCGCGCGAGCTCGACGAAGCCGCACGTGTCGACGGCGCCGGCCCCTGGCAGGTGCTGCGCCGCGTGATCCTGCCGCTGTCGGCGCAGGGCATGGTGGCGGTGGCGATCTTCGTCATCGTCTA
>DATKJN010000928.1:0-3835 GCA_035543655.1 Burkholderiaceae bacterium
CTCCGACCAAGCATTCCGGCTGGGCCTCCGCGAGCTCGGATGGGTCGAGGGAAAAAACGTCAGCATCGAGTATCGCTATGCCGAGGGCAGGCACGATCGCCTCCCTGACCTCGCGGCCGACCTTGTCCGCCTCAAGGTTGACGTCATCGTCACTGTCGCCACTTCCGACTCTTTGGCTGCCAAAAGAGCGACCGGGGTCATCCCTATCGTGATGGTGGCTGGGGGTGACCCTGTGGCGAATGGGCTGGTCGAGAGCTTGGCGCGGCCCCGCGGCAACGTCACGGGGTTGTCCCAAATGCTCCAGGAGTTGAGCGGGAAACGGCTGGAACTGCTCAAGGAAATAGTCCCCGAGCTTTCGCGCGTGGCCGTGCTCTGGAATCCACAGAGCGCAAGCGCGACACTGAACTGGAAGGAGAACCAACTACCTGCACGGCAGCTGGGAATCCAACTTGATTCACTGGAGGTGCAGAGCCCAGGCGAGTTGGACAAGGCGTTCAAGACTGCGATCACGGCGCGCGCTGGCGCCATTGCCATCCTGCCGGACCCGGTGCTCTCTACGAACCTGAAGCGAATCGTGGACTTCGCCGCCAAGAACCGCTTGCCCTCGATATACCAGTCGTCGGAGTTCGCTGACGCTGGCGGTCTGGTGACCTACGGGCCAGACCGTGCCGACTTATTTCGGCGTGCGGCCACCTACGTGGACAAAATCCTCAAGGGCGCGACGCCCGGCGATCTATCAGTCGAGCAACCGACCAAGTTGGAACTGGTGATAAACCTCAAGACCGCGAAAGCGCTCGGGATCACGATCCCGCAGTCGGTCCTGTTTCGCGCCGACAGGGTCGTCGAGTAGTGGGCGCAATGACCGCTTTCCCGTATCGGTTGTGACCGCTCTGGGTCACGTGCGCGTCAGCTCTGGTTGTGCCGTCATGCCGTGCGTCCTGGTACCTGCGACCTGCAACGAATGAAGAGAATCCACTCGGTCTGACCTCCGTCGCCCGATGGGTGGTCATCCACGAGCCGCCCTCGCGCGTTGATTCGTTACTTTCAACAAGCAGCGAGTTCACCCATGAGAAAGCTCTTCCCGATCCTGTTGATGTGCTTTGGGGTATCCGGTGCGTTCGCCCAGACCGACCGTGGCGGTGTCACTGTGAGCAACGACCCGGCGAAGGTCGCGGCGGTGGAGAGGCACGCAGACGAGCTAAAGGCGCGCGCGGCGCAGCAGCAAGCCCAGGGAGCGGCCAAAACCCCAGCCAAGGCAAAGGGCGCGAGCACGGCAGCCAAGTCGAAGTCCAAAACGAAGAAGGCGAGCGCCAGTACGAGTTCCACTGCCAAGAAGTAGGTCGGTCCCCGATCTCGCGGCCCTCACGGGCCGATGGATCCAGTGGCACGGATTGAGCGGCAGCTCTTGCGAAGCGTCAACCGCCTTGGGTCGGATTGACAGTCGGCCGCGGGGACAGCGTAGTGCGCGAACGCGAGCCCGCGCTCGATCAGGCGACGGGGTGTATCGTTCTGCGCGACTGAACCCCACGAGGAGACCGGCGCATGCGAAACCGGGTCGGCATTGCGCACGCCGCTGCGCAGACGTTATCGCCACGTCGTCACTGCCTCGGACGACTGCAGCAGGGCACACAGCGAAAGGCTGCACTGTGAGCGCAGTTGGCGCCGCGTGCGGCACCTGGCCGTCGCCGATCAGCGCCGCGCGCGTGGCGGCGGGAAGCAAGCCGCTGTCTTCGCTGCGCATCGACGGCGCGCGCATCCACTGGCTTCAGGGGCTGCCCGAGGAGGGCGGTCGCGTCGCCGCCATGGTGTCGGCGCCCGGCGCATCGCTGCCTCGGCTGATCACTGCAGCCCCGCTCAACGTGCGTACGCGCGTGCACGAGTACGGCGAGGGCGCCTATGCGGTCGCGGGCGAGACGCTGTACCTGTCGAACTTCGCCGACAACCTCGTCTATCGGCAGGACGCGCAGGGTGCCGCGCGGCCGATCACACGCGACAGCGCGCAGCGCCACGCGGACTTCGAGCTCGATGCTGCGCGACGGCGACTGATCGCCGTGCGCGAGGACCATCGCGCCGGTTCGCAAGAGCCGCGCAATTCGCTGGTCGCGATCGCCTGCGATGGCGCCGCCGACCCGGTCGAGCTCGCGGCGGGGCACGACTTCTACGCCGCGCCGCGCCTGTCGCCCGACGGTCGGCGGCTTGCCTGGCTGGCGTGGAACCATCCTTCGATGCCGTTCTTCGACACCGAACTGTGGCTCGCCGACATCGCCGCAGACGGTGCGCTCGTTGCGCCGCGGCGCATCGCCGGCGGCATCGGCGAGTCGCTGGCGCAGCCGCAGTGGTCGCCCGACGGATCCCTGGTCGTCGTCTCCGACCGCTCGGGCTGGTGGAACCTGTACCGCGTCGATGCGCACGATGCGCTGGAGGCGCTGTGTCCGATGAGCGCCGAGTTCGCGCACCCGCAGTGGGTCTTCGGGCGGAACATGTTCGGCTTCAATGGCGCGAACGAGATCATCGCGACGTGCATCGAGCAGGGCGTGAGCCGGCTCGGCCGCATCGAGCTCGCCACCCGCCGCTGGACGCCGATCGCCAGTGCGTACACCGACATCGACGAACTGCGCGTCGGGCCGGGCTTCGTCGCGATCATCGGCGGCTCGCCGACGGCGCCGCGGCAGGTCGTGCGCATCGACCTCGCGAGTGGCGCGAGCGCAGTCCTGGCAAGCAGCGTCGACGAGCTGCCCGACGCTGGATTCCTCGCTGCTGCGCAGGCGATCGAGTTCCCGAGCGCGCGCGGGCGCACCGCGCACGCCTTCTACTATGCGCCGACGCACCCCGACTTCGTCGCGCTGCAAGGCGAGCGGCCACCACTCGTGGTGACGAGCCACGGCGGCCCCACCTCGTCGACCAGCACGAGCTTGCGCCTGAACGTCAACTTCTGGACCAGCCGCGGCTTCGCGTTGGTCGACGTCAACTATGGCGGTTCGACCGGCTACGGCCGCGCCTATCGGGAGCTGCTGCAGCACGCCTGGGGCATCGTCGATGTCGAAGACTGCGTTGCCGCGGCTCGCCATCTCTCCGAGCGCGGACTCGTCGATGCTCGGCGCATGGCGATCCGCGGCGCGAGCGCGAGCGGCTTCACGACGCTGTGCGCGCTGATCTTCCACGATGTCTTCAAGGCCGGCGCGAGCTACTTCGGCGTCAGCGATCTCGCCGGGCTCGACGCCGACACGCACAAGTTCGAGTCGCGCTATGCGAGCTACCTGGTCGCGCGTTCCGACTACGCGGCACGTTCGCCGCTCGCCCACGCCGACCGGCTGAACTCGCCAGTGATCTTCTTCCAGGGGCTCGACGACAAGGTGGTGACGCCGGCACAGTCCGAGTCGATGGTCGCAGCCATGAAGAGGCGCGGCGTTCCGGTCGAGTATCACGCCTTCGAAGGCGAGGGCCATGGCTTTCGCAAGGCAGCGACGATCGAGAGGTGCCTCGAGGCCGAGCTGGCCTTATATGGGCGGGTGTTCGGCTTCGGGCCGGCGCGGTCGGACGGCGCGTGACCCTTGGAGCGGCCGATGGGCAAGCGATGTGGTCTGCGTGACCAAGCCGCCACGTGCTGAACCTAGGGCTTCAGTGGCTCGATCGCGTCGATGGCCTCGATGACATGGCGCACCGCCTCCTTCTCGGCCTCGGTGAGGTGCGGGTTCCAGCAGTCCATCAACAGGATCAAGCGCGGCTGGTCCGAACGGTTCCAGGCCTCGTGTTCATAGGTGTCGTCGAAGAGGATCGGTTCGCCCTCGCGCCAGCGGTGCTCGACCCCGCCCACGTTGAGCGCGCAGTCGGGCGG
>DATKJN010000929.1:0-2630 GCA_035543655.1 Burkholderiaceae bacterium
GTGCTGGGCGCGCACGGCGGCGGTTTTCTCGGTTCGTATGCGCCGCGCATGGACCGCAGCTGTTTCGTGTCGCCGCAGAACTGCGACCCGGCGATCCGGCTGAAGAAGAAGCCCACGCAGTACATCCGCCAGATCTACTTCGACTCGCTGGTGTTCACCGGTGAGGCCTTGCGCCATCTTGCGGCCGAGGTCGGCGCCGGCCAGATCATGATCGGCACCGACCATCCGATCCCGTGGGAAGACGACCCGGTGGGCCATGTGATGGCCACGCCCGAGCTGAGCGACGACGACCGCGTCGCGATCCTCGGCGGCAACGCGATGCGCGTGCTCGGCCTCGAGATCTAAGCACACATACAACGGAGACGACGATGCCAACCCCACTCAAGCGCACGCGACGCCAAGCACTCCAGCTCGCCGGCGCGGCAGGCATGGCGTACGCGGTGCCGCTGCGCGCACAAGGCGCCTACCCGAACCGATCCGTGCGCATGATCGTGCCGCTCGCGGCGGCGAGCGCGGTCGACGTGGCGGCACGCCTCATCGCGCAGAAGATGGGCGCCAACATGGGCCAGAGCATCGTGGTGGAAAACATCGTCGGTGCGGCCGGCATCATCGGCGCCTCGCAGCTCGCCAAGGCGGCGCCCGACGGCTACACGATCGGCGGCTTCAACGACAGCATCCTCACGATGGTGCCCAACCTGAACGCGGCCACGCCGTTCAACACGGTGACTGACTTCGCCCACGTGTCGCAGGTGGCCACCATCGACTTCAGCATCTCCGCCGCCACCGGCGCGCCGTGGAAGAGCGCGGCCGAGTTCGTGGCCGCCGCCAAGGCCGCGCCGGGCAAGTACACCTATGCGTCGGGCGGCAACGGCAGCCCGCAGCACCTGGCCGGCGCGCTGTTCGCCTCGCACACCGGCATCGACATCCGCCACGTGCCGTACCGCGGCGCCAGCCAAGCCGCGCAAGACACGGCCGGCGGCCAATGCGACGTGACCTTGCAAGGCATCGCCACCGTGGCCGCGCTGGCCAAGGGCGGCAAGCTCAAGCTGATCGGCGTGATGCTCGACCAGCGCCACCCCGAGTACCCCGACACGCCCACGCTCAAGGAGGCGGGCATCAACGGCTTCGACTTCAGCACCTGGTTCGTGCTCACCACGCCCAAGGGCACGCCGAAAGACATCGTCGATCGCCTGCATCGCGAGGTGGTCAAGGCGCTGGCCGACCCCGAGATCAAGGAGAAGTACGCCGCGGTCGGCCTCAAGCCCAGCGGCACCACGCCGGAGAAAACCGCGCAGATCGTGCAGGAGCAGCTCACGCGCTACGGCAAGGCGATCAAGGACAACAACATCAAAGGCGACTGACGTCGCCGTCCAACATCAAGGGCGACTGACGGCGGGTCCTGGGCAGGTACGATCGGCCATGCTCCGCTGGCAGATCGGCAACGCAAGAATCACCCAGATCATCGAGTCCGGGCCCACGCCCACGTCGCCCAAGTTCTTCTTCAAGGACGCGCCGCGCGACCTGGTGCAGCGCCACGGTTGGCTCAAGCCGCACTTCGCCAACGACGACGACCGGCTGCTGATGTCGATCCACGCCTTCGTGGTCGAGAGCCAGGGCCATCGCATCGTGGTGGACACCTGCATCGGCAACGACAAGACACGCAGCTTCGAGGGCTGGAACCAGCTGCACGGCCCGTTCCTGCGCGACCTCACTGCAGCCGGCTTCGCGCCCGACACCATCGACACCGTGCTGTGCACGCACCTGCACGTGGACCACGTGGGCTGGAACACGCGCCTCGAAGGCGGCCGCTGGGTGCCCACGTTTCCGCGTGCGCGCTACCTGTTCGCGCGCAAGGAGTGGGAGCACTGGTCGGCCGAAGCGAAGATGCCCGCGCCTTACGGTGATGCGAGCACTCCGCCCGACGACGTGATCGGCGACTCGGTGCGCCCGATCGTCGATGCCGGCCTGGCCGACCTGGTGGACACCGACCACCGCATCACCGGCGAGGTGCGCCTGCAGCCCACGCCCGGGCACACGCCGGGCCACGTGAGCGTGCGCATCGAGTCGCAAGGCCAGCTCGCGCTGATCACCGGCGACTTGATGCACCACCCGATCCAGTGCGCCGAGCCGGATCGCGAGGTGAACTTCGACAGCGACACCGACCTGGCGCGCGCCACGCGCAAGAATTTTCTCGCGTGTTGTGTCAAAGACAAGGCACTGGTGCTCGGCACGCACTTCGCGCCGCCGACGGCAGGCCACGTGGTGCCGCACGGCGACGCGTGGCGCTTCGAGGCCTGGCTCGCCGAGGCGCAACCGGCGCGCGACCGCTAGCGTCGGCGCGTCACGGCCGCGTGGCCGTCACCACGAACAGCAGCGCGGTCGCGGTGAAACGGCCCTGCGCGTCGCGCGTGCGCAGGTCGTCGAGCCACGACGCGACGGCCTCCTGCGTGACCAGGCCCTGGCTCACCGCGATCGCGGCTTGCGACTCGACGCCCAGGCGGTCGTTCCACTCGGCATAGCTGGTGCACAGGATCGGCACCAGCTGCAGCTCGATATCCTTGCATCCGAGGTCGAGGGCCATCGAGCGCAGGCGGCGGCCGATCCAGCCTTGCGGCGAACGGTCGCTCAGC
>DATKJN010000930.1:0-2204 GCA_035543655.1 Burkholderiaceae bacterium
GGCACCTGCACGATCGCGGCCACGTCGCGCGCGTTGGCGCCAGCGAGCCGCTGGCCCTGGACCTGCACGATCTCGTCGTCCACTTTCAGGCCGCCTGCTTCGGCCGGAGACCCGGGCTCGATCTCCTGCACGTGCACCGACTTCAGGATCGGCTTGGCGTAGGACCCATCGACTTCCACATACACCGTGAAGCCCAGGCGGCCGCGACGGAACTCGGCCGACGCCGGCGACTGCGCCAGCAGCAGCCAGCTGCAGGCGATGGCCAGCATCGACGCCACCACCGCGCGCGGCAGGCGCTGAAGCCGATGGCGCCACGCTTCATGCATGGGCGCGAAGCTTACCCGCGTCGTGGACCCCGGGCGGGCGGGCTTGTCGGCAAAACTTGCGCGCGGTGTGCGCGCAAGGGTCAGCGCGAGCGCGAATCGGGTTTGCCAGAACCACCTCCGGAGCCGCGTTGCCGGTCTTGCTCCGGATCGAAGGTCTCGGTCGAGGTCGGTCCGGTGCCGTCGGGTTCGACGCTGACGACCTTGTCATCGAGCGCGTCTTGCTTGAAGTTGCGCGGCTCGTCGCGGTTGGCTGCTCGCTGGGCGTCGAGCAGCTCTTCGCGCTGCTGCTCGGGCGGCGTCGTGCGCGTCTTGGGAGCCTTGGACTTGGTGCTCATGCGGTCTCCTGTTGCAAGGTTGTCACGAGCCACAGCAAGCGACGCACCTGTGGGCGACGCGCCACGGCACGTGCATTGCTGGTTGCCAGGCTGCGAATCGCCAAGGAGTACGACATGGCCGCAACCCGCGCACAGTCCAGCACGCCCCGTGCCGCGCCGCTGACAGACGCCATCACGATGCTGACGGCCGACCATGCCGAAGCCCGGCAGCTCTTCGACCGCTTCGACGAGTTGTGCTCGATGCACGCCGACGCCGACAGCCGACAGTCCTTGATCGAGAACCTGTGCGCCGTGTTGACTGCACACACCATGATCGAGGAGGAGCTGTTCTATCCGGCAGCACGGCAGGCCATCGCGGAGGCGCGCCTGCTCGATCACGCCACCGAGGACCATGCACGCGCCAAGGAGCTGATCGCGCAACTGGTCGATGCATCGGCGAGCGACGCGCTGTTCAACACCCGCGTGCACTTGTTGCGCGAGGCCATCGAGCGGCACGTGGCGCAAGAAGAGGCCGAGCTGTTCCCGCAGGTGCGCAAGACGGCTCTGGACCTGCAGGCGATGGTGCCGAGGATGGCCGCGCGCAAGGAAGAGATCCTCGAGGTCAAGCGCCCCGAAGTCGCGCCCTGACGCGGCGGGCCAAAGCGGTCGCCGGGCAGCGCTGCCGCTGGGTGACAATGCCGCGATGAACCGCGCGCCGCCGCGCCCGTCGATCCGTTGCGCGCGGCACGGTCTGTACCGCTTGGCGGCGCTCGGCGCGCTGGTGGCCATGGTGGTTCCGGGCTCTGCGCAGGCGCTCACCGCGTCGGCAGCAGCGTTGCGGCTGCGCGATGCCACACCGCCCGCGCAGCGCGCCTCGCTGATGCAGCCCTTCGCGCTCGAAGCGCGCAGCGATTGGCACTACACGCCGCGCCGGCGGGCCGGTGTCGCGTGGAAGGAGATGTCCGGCGCGCAGCGCACCGCCACCACCGAGTTGCTGCGCTCGGCCCTGAGCGAAAGCGGTTTGGACAAGGTGCGCGCCGTGATGGCGCTGGAGATCGCTTTGCGCGAACTCGAGACGTTCGGCTTGCAACGCGATCCCGAGAACTACGCGGTCGCGCTCTACGGCGAGCCGAGCGACGACGACAAGGCCTGGGGCTGGCGCATCGAGGGCCATCACTTGTCTCTGCACTGGACGCTGCAGGGTGATCGCTACGTGGCCACGCTGCCGCAGTTCTTCGGCGCCAATCCCGCGCGCGTGCCGCGCGACTTCGGCCAAGCCGTGCGCGGTGGGACGCGGGTGCTCGACCGCGAAGAAGACCTGGCCCGTGCGTTGCTGTCGTCGCTGTCGCCGCAGCAACGCGGCCAGGCGATCTTCGATGCCCGGCCCTACGGCGACATCGTCACGCGCAACGCCGAGCGTGCAGTCGCACCGCAGCCGCAAGGGATCGACTTCGCTGCGCTGTCGTCGGCACAACAGGCGCAGCTGTTGTCGTTGATCACCGCGTTTGCCGAGCATTTGAAGCCCGAGCTCGTGCAGGCTCGGTTGGCCCGCGTTCGCGCCAAC